>CAYXJH010000015.1:15091-23328 GCA_964465415.1 uncultured Gemmatimonadaceae bacterium | reverse complement strand
GCTGGCGGGCATGGCCGCCATCGGCGCCTCGATCCCGTTCGTCGCGTACTTCCTCAGACCCGCGCGGCGCGCGCCGCCGGTCTGGCGCGATGTGGGCGCGCTGGTAGACTTCCCCGTCGGGAGCACTCGCAAGGTGGTCTACCCCGACCCGGACCCGGACCCGTGGGATGGGCTGGCCGTACGCAACGCCGCCTGGGTCCGGCGCGAGGACGACGATACCTTCATCGCCTTCTCCGTCTACTGCACCCACACGGGCTGCCCCGTGAATTGGGTGGCGGACGCGCGCCTCTTCATCTGTCCCTGCCATGGCGGGATCTTCGATGGGCAGGGTCAGGTCACCTCGGGACCGCCGCCCCGGCCCCTGGATCGGGCGCCGGTGCGCATCCGGGACGGACGCGTCCAGATCCGCACCATACCGGTGCCGGTGCACGGCTGACATGAGCCCGATGAAGCGGATCCGCGGCTGGTTGAACGAGCGCCTGGGTCTCGACCACATCTGGCGGAAGGCCGGGAAACACCCGGTCCCGCCATCGGCAGCCTCCGGGGGGTACGGCTGGCTCTACGTCCTCGGTTTCGTCACGCTCGCGCTCTTCCTGCTTCAGATCCTGACGGGGATCGCGCTGGTCAGCCGCTACATCCCATCCACGGGCGCGGCCTACGAGAGCGTCGCCGTCATCACGGAGGAAGGCTGGTCGGGGCGGATGATCCGTGGGATGCACTACTGGGGCGCGTCCCTGATGATCCTCTTCATGGCGCTCCACCTGGGCCGGGTGTTCCTCACGGGATCGTACAAGTACCCGCGCGAGGCCAACTGGCTGACGGGCGTCCTGCTCCTGGTCCTGGTCCTGGCCATGGGCTTCACTGGCCAGTTGCTGCGCTGGGACCAGGATGGGCTGTGGGGCGTGGTCGTCGCGGCCCAGTACGCGGCGCGCGTTCCCCTCGTCGGTGACGCGTTCCAGCGCTTCATCCTCGCCGGCGACACCGTCGGCGGCGGCACCCTCAGCCGGTTCTTCGCGCTGCACGTAGTGATCATGCCGCTCCTCATCCTCGCCATTGTGGGCGTGCACCTGGCCCTGGTGCTCTACCACGGCATCTCGGAGAAGCCGAGGCGGGGTGAGCCGGTGGATCCGGCGACGTACCGGGACCGCTACAAGGCGCTGCTGGACCGGGAGGGGAAGCCGTACTGGCCGGACGCCGCCTGGCAGGAGCTGGTCGTGGCGGCCGCCGTGGTGGCCGGGGTCCTGGCTCTCGCCGCCTTTGCCGGCCCGCGGCCGCTCGGTCTGCCGCCGGACCCGACCATCGTGCCCTCCCACCCGCGACCGGACTGGTTCCTGGTCTGGTACTACGCCCTCCTCGCCGTGAAGCCAAGGGGGTGGGAAGACGCGACCATGGTCTACCTCCCCATCGTCGTGTTCCTCGCGCTCATCGCCCTCCCGTTCCTCCGGTCCAGGGGCGAGCGTGCGCTTTCGGCGCGGCCGGCCTCGGTGGCCATTGCCGTCACCGTGGCGCTGGCGCTGGGCAGCCTGACCATCGTCGGTTATCGGGGGCCGTGGGTGCCGGACTTCGAGACCCTGCCGTTCACCGCCGAGGACCTTCCGCGAGCCGATCCCGACGTGGTAGAGGGTGCCCGGGTGTTTCACGCGATGGGGTGCCAGTACTGCCACGTCGTGGCGGGGCGGGGCGGACTGTGGGGCCCGGAGCTCACCCGGGTCACACTGCGGATGCGACATACCACGATCACGGACCGCATCGTCAGTGGCATCGGCGACATGCCCGCCTACCGCGGACGACTCACCGCGGAGGAGCTGGAGGCCATCATGGTCTTCCTGAGAGCCGCCCCGGAGCTGGATCGATGACGACCCGCCCGCCGCTACCCGCGGCCCTCGGTCTCCTGGCTGCGGCCACCCTGAGCAGCGCCGGCTGTGAGGCCGAGCACCACGCGCTGAACCCTGCGTCGTCGGATGCGGCGGCCATCGAAGGGCTCTGGTGGGTGCTCTTCTGGGTCAGCCTCGTCGTCTTCCTTATCGTGATGGTGCTCTGGGCGTACGGCATGTTCCGACGGCGCCCGCCGGACGCCGAGCCGGAGCCCACCGGCCACGCCCTCCGCTGGATCTTCTTCGGCGGGCTGTTGACCGGGGTGATCCTGATCGGCCTCACCGCAACCACCATCGCCGCCGGAGCCCGCATCTCGGCGGCGGCGGAGGCGGCCGACGGCCTCGTGGTGGAGGTCGTGGGGCACCAGTTCTGGTGGGAGGTGCGGTACCCGGGTACGGGCGTCGTGACGGCCAACGAGATCCACATCCCGGCAGGCGAGCCCGTCCGCTTCCGCCTCGTGTCCAACGACGTAATCCACAGTTTCTGGGTACCGCGCCTGCACGGGAAGCTGGACCTGACGCCCGGTCGCGTCGGCGACCTGGTCCTGCACCCGGACGAGCCCGGCGAGTACAGGGGCTTCTGCGCGGAGTTCTGCGGCGCACAGCACGCCCTCATGGGCCTGGTGATCATTGCACACACGCGGGAACGGTTCGACGCCTGGCTCGAGGAGCAGGCCCGGCCGGCCAGCCCGCCCGCCGACGATGAGCGCCGCCGGGGACTGGCCGCGTTCGTCCGACACGACTGCCATCACTGCCACGTCATCCGCGGCGGCGGTCTGGACCCCGCGTCCCAGGGCACCGGCCCAGACCTGACGCACCTGGCCTCGCGGCGGACGATCGGCGCCCTGACCGTGGAGAACAACACGGAGAACCTGGCGCGCTGGGTCTCCGACCCGCACGCCATCAAGCCCGGCGTCCTGATGCCGGCGACGGCCCTGGAGCCCGCCGAGCACAGGGCGCTGGTCCGCTACCTGGAGGGGTTGCGGTGAGCGCTGGCATCGGGGAACGCGTCCGCGAAGGCCTCGAACGGGCCTGGGATCGACCGCCGGGCTTCGTCGGCTGGCTTGCCGCCGTCAACCACAAGGCGGTGGGAAAGCGCTACATCGTCACCGCCGGGATCTTCTTCCTCCTGGGCGGGATTCAGGCGCTGGTGATCCGCACCCAGCTGGCGCAACCGGGGCTCGATCTGCTGCCGCCCGAATGGTACAACCAGTTCTTCACCATGCACGGCACCACCATGATGTTCCTGTTCGCCGTGCCCATCATGGAGGGGATCGGGATCTACCTCATCCCGCTGATGGTCGGTGCCAGGGACATGGTGTTCCCGCGGCTCAACGCGTTCGGCTACTGGGTCTACCTGATTGCCGGGACGACCCTCTATGTCGGGTTCTTCCTGGGCATGGCCCCCGATGCGGGGTGGTTCAACTACCCGCCGTTCTCCGGTCGCGCGTTCTCGCCCGGCGCGGGGATCGACTTCTGGGTCACGGCCATCACGTTCCTCGAGGTCGCCGCCCTGGTCGCGGCCATCGAGATCACCGTGACCATCCTGAAGGCCCGCGCCATGGGCATGTCCATGGCACGCGCTCCCCTGTTCATCTGGTCGCAGCTGATCATGGCCATCATGATCATCTTCGCCATGCCACCGCTCATCCTGGCCAGCTTCATGCTCGGCATGGACCGGATGGTGGGCGCCCACTTCTTCAACTCGCTGGCCGGCGGCGACCCGGTCCTCTGGCAGCACCTCTTCTGGATCTTCGGACACCCGGAGGTCTACATCATCCTCATTCCGGCCCTCGGGATCGTCTCCTCCATCGTGGTCATCTTCGCACGACGCCCCATGATCGGGCACACGGCCGTCGTCGCGTCCATGATCGCCATCGGATTCCTCAGCTTCGGCCTGTGGGTCCACCACATGTACGCCGTCGGGCTCCCCGTGATGGGCCTCAACTTCTTCGCCGCGGCCAGCATGTCCATTGGCATCCCCACCGGGATCCAGATTTTCTGTTGGCTCGCAACCGTCTGGAAAGGGCGGCCCGTGATGCGGGCGCCCATGCTGTATGTGCTCGGCTTCATCTTCATCTTTGTCCTGGGCGGCCTCACCGGCGTCATGGTCGCCTCCGTCCCCTTCGATTGGCAGGTCCACGACAGCCACTTCATCGTCGCCCACATGCATTACGTCCTGATCGGCGGCGTCGTCTTCCCCCTCCTGGCCGGATTCCACCTGTGGTTCCCGAAGGTCACCGGCCGGATGCTGGGGGAAGGGCTGTCGAAGTGGGCCTTCTGGTTGATCTTCATCGGTTTCAACGTCACCTTCTTCCCGCTCCACGAGCTGGGGTTCCGGGGCATGCCGCGCCGCGTCTGGACCTACCTCCCGGACCTGGGCTGGACTGACCTCAATCTGCTGGCGACCGGCGCCTCCTACGTCATGGGGCTCGGGTTCGCCCTGTTCACCATCAACACGATCTGGAGCGGCTACCTGGGAAGACGTGCATCCGGGGACCCCTGGGGCGGAGACACCCTGGAATGGGCGACCGAGTCGCCGCCGCCCTCATACAACTTCGACCGCGTCCCCGTCGTGCGAGGGCGCTACCCCCTCTGGCACCCGGACGGCATCGGCGGGAACGGGATCCAGGGCCTCGATCTCTTCGATCCGGAACGACCCCAGCGCGAGACGCTCGGCACCACCGTCCTGGACGCCGAGCCGCAGCACCGGCGGCTGCTGCCCGGGCCGTCCCTGTGGCCCATGGCCCTCGCCCTCGGCCTGGCCGTCGCCACCATTGGGACCATGATCGACCTCGTCCTGATTCTCTTTGGGGCCATCATCGCCTTCATCTCGCTCGTCGGCTGGCTCCGTCCGCCCAGGCGTGAGGAGATCCCATGAACGGCCCCGCGCTCGACCTCCGGACTCTGCCGGACAACCCAACGGGCGTCGACGCGCCGGAATGGTGGGGCGTCATGGGGCTCGTGCTGATCGAGGGCGTCGTCTTCATCGCCACGGTCGGGAGTTACTTCCACTTCAGGACCGTCAACGAGGCCTGGCCGCCGGCCGTCATCGGCGAGCCCGACCTCGTCATACCATCCATCGCCACGGCCGTCCTCCTCCTCGCCGTGGTCCCCATGATCCTCGCGGTGCGGGCGATGCGGCGAGGGTCCGATCGGACCGCCCGGGTCGCGATCCCGGTCGCCATGGCGCTGGCCGCCGTTTACCTCGCCCTGTCCCTCTACTACAGCGCCAGCCACGACTGGGGCGTGGCCACCCACGCGTACGGCTCCATGGCCATGTTCATGTCCAGCCTCCACATCGCTCACGGGATCGCCGTCTTCCTCATGAGCGCCGTCGTCCTGCGTTATCTCCATACGCGACGCATCGAGCCTTCCCGACCCATGGGCCTGGAAGTCAACGCCATCTACTATTACTTCGTCGCCGGAACCTCCGTGCTGGCCTGGGCAACCCTCTACCTCTCGCCCCACGTGCTGCCGTGAACGGCGCCACCTCACACCACCGCCCACCCGTCCATCCGGCGGCGCTCTGGTTCACATTCCTCGGTGGCCCCGTGGCCTGGACCATACGACTCCTGGCCAGCTATCCCCTGGTCCCCGTGGCCTGCCGCCTGGATACTACCGCACCCCTCAACCTGATCACCGGCGTCACCGCCATCGTCGGCATCGCCGCGGCCGTCACCGGCTGGATCGCGTACCGGCGCCTCGGTGACCACGGGACGGACGATCCCGACCCCACACTGGCCCGCCTCCGGTTCATGGCCCTTGCCGGCATCCTCATCAGCGCCCTCTTCACCTACTCCATCCTCGCCGAAGGGATGGCCGTGCTCCTCCACGACCCTTGCCTCCGGGCCATCTGACGCCGCACCGGCCACCTGGCATTCCACTTGCCCACTCCACGTCCGGCCGGAATCCACCGGCCCCGAAGAAGGGGCGTGAATCATGGCAGACACCCGAGCGGGCAACACCGGCGGTGACGGACGGGGCGCCCTCTACGCGATGGTGGTCATCGTCATCGCGCTCATCATCATCGCGATGATCCTCTTCATGCCGCGCGGCGGCGACGACGGCACCCGCGACATCGACGCGGACATCCGCATTGAGGCCCCCGAGAGGCCCGCACCCGGTGGGGACGGCCAGCCGGACGGCTGAGCGCTGGCGACGCCGGACCCGGTGGCGCACGCTCCTTGCACGGGCCGCTTGCGCCATATGTTTATCAACCAGAAGGAGGCCCGAATGAGGAATCTCGTCCTCGCCCTGATCTGCCTCACGGTGCCCGCCGTCGCGGTGGCCCAGCAGGCGGACATCCCGGAGGAGCCGACCCCGGTGCGGGTCCAGTTGGAGCAGACCGTCCCGGCGGCCGCCGATGTGGCGAACGGAGAGGCGGCCGGTGTGGAGACGGCCGAGGTCAGGTCGACGCGGGTGGTGGATGAAGCGGCAGCGCAGGCCGGCGACCCCACGACGGCGCGTTGGTGGTGGCTGGTGGGCGCCATCGTGGTTGCGGGAGTGTTACTGGCCGCGATCCTCTGACCACCGGCGGTACCGGTCGCCATCCGGTTGTCGGATGCGGCCGGTACCGCAGCGGTCGATCCCCGCCGGCGTGGCTCAGCCGGCGCCGGGGACGGGGATGTAGAGCGGCGACCCGGGCCCTACCGGGATCCCGAGGACGACGAAGACGATGAGGAGCGCCATCCAGATCAGCATGAACGCGATGGTATAGGGCAGCATGGTGGCGATGACGGTGCCGATGCCGGCCTTCCTGTCGTAGCGCTCGACGAAGGCGACGATGAGGGCGAAGTAGGTCATCATCGGCGAGATGATGTTCGTAGTGCTGTCACCGATGCGATACGCGGTCTGGGTGAGCTCTGGCGAGTACCCGAGGAGCATCAGCATGGGCACGAAGACGGGCGCCATGATGGCCCACTTGGCGGACGCGCTCCCCATGAAGAGGTTGATGAAGCCGGCGACGAGCACGAAGCTGAGCAGCAGGGGTATGGGCCCCAGCCCGCTGGCGCTCAGGAGCTGCGCCCCCTTCACGGCCACGATGAGGCCGAGGTTGGTCCAGTTGAAGTAGGCGACGAACTGGGCGGCGAAGAACACGAGCACCATGTATAGTCCCAGCGTCTCCATGGCCTTGCCCATGCCCGCCATGACCTGGGAATCGCTGGTGTACGTACCGGCTCCGATGCCGTAGGCGATCCCTGGAACGGCGCCCGCGATGAAGATCATGGCCACGATGCCGGACATGAAGGGCGAGCGGAGCAGCGCGCCCGTGGCCGGATCCCGCAGCCAGCCAGCGCCGGGGATCGAGCCGACGGGTAGGGCGGACCATACCAGGAGCGCGGTGAGGGCGAGCGTGGCGATCAGCGCCCAGCGGAGGCCGCGCCGCTCCTCGGGGGTGAGGTCGCGCAGGGCCTCCGGTTTCTCATCGCCGGTGTACTCGCCCAACCGCGGCACCACGATCTTCTCGGTGACCCACGTGCCGGCCACGGCGATGAACGGGACCGAAGCCGCCATGAAGTAGTAATTGGCCGCCGGGTTGACCGCGTACCCGGGCTGGACGATCGCCGCGGCTTCTTCAGAGAGCCCCGCCAGCAGCGGATCGATCGTGCCCAGGAGCAGGTTCGCGCTGTAGCCGCCCGACACCCCGGCGAACGCCGCGGCGAGCCCGGCTATGGGGTGCCGGCCAGCGGCGAGGAAGATTGCTGCGGCCAGCGGGACCAGCAGGACGTAGCCGACCTCGCTGGCCGTGTTGGACAGTACGCCCGACAAGACGAGCACGAACGTGAGCAGGCGCTGGGGCGCGGAGATGACGAGCAGGCGGAGCGCCGCCCCGATGAGCCCGCTGCCTTCCGCGATCCCGATCCCGAGCATGGCGACCAGCACCGTGCCCAGCGGCGCGAAGCTGGTGAAGTTCGACACCATTTGGGTCAGGATCCGGTGCAACCCAGGCAGGCTCATCAGGTTGACCGGCCGGATCTCCTCACCGGTGCCCGGGTGCACGACGACCAGGTCGAACTGCGCCGCGAAGAACGACGCGACGATGACCAGGAACGCCATGCCCGCGAAGAGCGTTCCGGGGTGCGGCAGCGCGTTGCCAACCCGCTCGATCACCGTGAGCACCCGCGCCAGAAGATTGCGGCGCTTGGGAAGAACCGGCTCCTGAAGGCCCCTCGGCAGCTCCGTCACTGCGCTTCTCCCGTCCTGTTGAACTACGAATTACGAACTACGACAGACGTGAACTCGCAGTTCGTAATTCGTAGTTCGTGGTTCGTGGTTCGTGGCTCGTCTATCGACACTTTTCGTGCACGACGTTCCCATCCATGACGACGCCGCACACGCGGGTCATATACTCGAACGGGT
>CAYXJH010000015.1:12387-14991 GCA_964465415.1 uncultured Gemmatimonadaceae bacterium | reverse complement strand
ACGACGTTCCCATCCATGACGACGCCGCACACGCGGGTCATATACTCGAACGGGTCACCGTCGAACAGCACCAGGTCCCCATCCTTGCCCTGCTCGATGGACCCGACGCGGGCGTCCTGGCCGATGATGCGGGCCGCGTCGATCGTGATCGTGCGGAGCGCGTCTTCGAAGGGCATCCCGTAATGCGCCGCCATGGCCGCCTCGAACAGCACGACCCGGGTCTTGGGCACGTAGCTCTCGTAACCGCTCTGAAGGGCGACCGGGATTCCGGCCGCCTGGAGCCGTTGCACCGTCTCCGATGTGGCGTTCTCCATGCTCCCGAAGTGACGGGCCATGGTCGGGTGCAGGATGACCGGCACATCCGCATCCCGGATCTCGTCGATGACGAGGTGGGCCTCGGCGGCGCCGTCGAGGACGAGGTCGATCCCGAACTCCCGCTGGAGCCGGAGCGCCGCAAGGATCTCGCTCACCCGGTTCGCGGTGACCAGCGCGCGGACCTCGCCGTCGAGAAGCTGGCCCAGGATCTCCATTCTCAGGTCGCGGGCTGGAGCCCGCTCTCCCCCGGCCTCACGGCGCGTAGCGTATTCCCGGGCCTTGATGAGCTCCTGACGCACCAGCGCCATGCCCTTGGCGCGGGTGCCCGGACGGCCGCTGAGGGCGCTGGCGACTTCCGGTCCCAGCGTCATGGCGACCATGGCGACTGGCGCCACCGTGGCCTCGTCCACCGTGACGCCGCGCGGCTTGACGACCATCGTCTGGCCGCTCATGAGAGCGCCCGGCGCGTGGCCCGTGTGCAGGGTGGTCACACCGAAGTCCCGGACCCAATCGACCAGATCCTCCCGTGCGTTGTAGGCGTCCACCGCTCGCAGCTCCGGCTGGAGGGCGCCGGATAGCTCGATCTGATCCTGGTCGTGCGGCTGGTTCAGGTACCCGGCCAGGCCGACGACGCTGTGAGCGTCCACCAGCCCCGGCGTCACCACCGCCGCCTCCAGCACACGGTAGCCGTCCGGGATCCGGATGTCGGTGGCGCGGCCGACGCGCTGGATCCGGCCGTCGGGACCGACCAGGACGACGCCGTCGCGGATGGCCTGCCCGGCCATCGTGTGGATCGTCTCACCCCGCACCGCCACCTGAGCCTCTGCTACCGACACCAGGCCCGGGACGGCCGCGAGAGCCGCCGCCGCGATCTTCAAAGAGACCCTCATCGCCGGACCTCCCCCCGCACGTTGTACCCGCCCACCGAATACGCACGATCCTCTACGTCGCTCAGATCGAACACCCGCTCGCCGTCGATCCAGGTCTCCTCCACCCGCGTGTAGACGCTCAGCGGATCACCCGACAGGATAACGAAGTCCGCGTCCTTCCCGGCCTCCAGTGAGCCGATCCGCTCCTCCAGCCCCAGCATCCTGGCGCCCGCCAGCGTGACGGAGGCGAGCGCGGCGTCGCGCGACATCCCGGCTCGCACCGCCAGGCCGGCGGAGCGGAGGAAGTGTCGTGAGTCGGTGATGGGGTCGTCGGTGTGGAACGCCACCAGCACGCCGGCGCGCTCCAGGATCGCGCCGTTGTCGAACGCGAGGCCGACCGCCTCCAGCTTCCCGCCGGGCGCATCGATCATGATGATCGAAGCCGGGACGCCGGCAGCGGCGATCTGGTCCGCCACCTTCCACCCTTCGCTCACGTGCTGCAGGACGAGCGGGAACCCGAACTCCCGCTGGAGCCGAAGTACGGTCAGGATGTCGTCATGACGGTGTGTGTGGTGGTGCACGATCCGCCGACCGTCCAGCACCTCCACCAGAAGCTCGAGCTCCAGGTCGCGGGCCGGCCGGCTCGAAGCGTTGCCATCCGACGACCGCGTCCGCTCCCGGTACTCCTCTGCTGCCACGAACTTCTGGCGCACCAGGGCCGCGGACTTCGCCCGTGTACTGGGCGACTCGCTTCCCCCACGCAGCGGGTTCGTCCCGTTCGCCATCTTGAGGCCCCCGCACACCTCGGTGAGCACATCGTCGCAGAGGAGCAGGTCGTAGATAGTGCGCCCGTTGCGAAGCTTGATGTACGCGGTCTGGCCGCTCATCAGCAGCCCCGAGCCGGGCATGATGTTCACCGTGGTCAACCCACCCGCCCGGGCCGTCCGCAACCGGTCGTGCCGCGCGTCCAGGGCATCCAGGATCCGGACATCCGGGTGGATCGGCGCGGACCGGTCCCCTCCATCGCCACCGCCGATGTGCGAGTGCGTGTCGACCAGCCCCGGCATGATCACCTTGCCCTCGAGCTCCCGCACCACCGCGTCCGACGGGATCCGGACCTGGCCGCGCGGACCCACGGCCGTGATCCGACCGTGCCGGACCACCAGGGCGCCGTCCGGGATCGGTGGACCGCTGACCGGGATGATCTCCGCGCCTGTGAAGGCGAGTGGGCGCTCCTGGGCAGCCAGAGGCGCGGTCGAATAAACGACCGCAAGCCCCCCTGCCAGAATGATGGCCGGGATGCGTCGCATGAGCAGTTCTCCATCAGGATCAAGCCGCCCGGTAGGCGGTGCGGCGGGATTGCGCGCCAATCTACGGAACGCCCGGGCAGCCGACAAACGGACCAGCAGTTCGTAGTTCG
>CAYXJH010000015.1:0-12287 GCA_964465415.1 uncultured Gemmatimonadaceae bacterium | reverse complement strand
GCAGTTCGTAGTTCGTAGTTCGTAGTTCACGAAAGCCGAAGTATCCAGATCACGACGTGGAAATAGATCAGCAACCCGACCACGTCCATGACCGTCGTGATCCCGGGCGAGCTGGTCAGCGCCGGATCGATCCCGAACCTCCTGAAGAGGAAGGGGAGGCTCGCGCCCACCAGATTGGCGGTCAGGGCGATGAGCAGCATTGTGATGCCGAGGGCCAGCGCGATCCTCGGCTCCGGCTGGAAGAGCAGCACGTAGCCCATGATAAACACGCCGAACGCCAGCCCGAGGAGCAGCCCGGTCCCGACCTCCTTGACCAGGACGCGGAGATAATCGCGCAGCTCGAGGTCCCGTGTCGCCAGGGCGCGGACCACCAGCGTGGCCACCTGCGCGCCCACGTTCCCGCCGGTCCCGATGAGGAGCGGGATGAAGGCGGCGAGGATGACCACCTCGGCGATGATGTCTTCGAAGTAGGAGATCACGTTGAACGTGAGCGTCATGGACACGACCAGCAGGACCAGCCAGGGCACTCGTTTCCGGAACAGCAGGAACGGTTTGGCTCGGGCGTAGTCCAGGTCGACCGGCGCCGCGCCGAGACGGTGGATATCCTCGGTTGCCTCCAGCTCCACCACGTCCAGCACGTCGTCCACGGTGACGATCCCGACCAGCCGATCCGCCTCGTCGACCACCGGCAGCACGGAGAGGTCGTAGTCGGCGATGATGCGCGCGACCTCCTCCTGGTCCGTCCCGGTCGCCACGCGGACCACGTCCGGGTCCATGATGTCCCCGATGCGTGTGGTCGGCGCCGCGACGATCAGCTCACGAAGTGAGAGCACGCCCAGCAGCCTGCGGTTTCGATCTACTACGTACAGGTAGTAGATCGTCTCCGCATCGGGGCTCGCGCGCCTCAGGAACTCCAGCGCCTGTCCTACCGTCATGCTGGCGGTGAGGGAGACGAACTCGGGCGTCATCAGCCCGCCGGCGGCCTCCTCCTCGTAGCTCGCCAGCGTCTCGACGATCGCCCTCGTCTCGGGGCCCAGCAGATCCTTCACCGCCGCGGCGTGCTCCGGATCGTGCTCTTCCAGCGCCTGGAGCGCATCCGCCAGGTCGTCCGGGTCCAGCTCCTCCAGGACCGCGGTCGCCTCCCGTGGAGCCAGGACCTCGAGGAGGCCCGATTGCTCCTCCTCCGGCAGGTTGGACACGAGCTCCGCCGCGTTCTCTGTGGGCAACGCAGCGATCAGCCGGGCCCGCTGGTCGGCATCCAGGTCCGGCCAGTGCTCGATGAGCTCCTGCGGCCGGAGCTCGGCCAGCAGCTGTCGCGACGCCGGGCCGTCGTCGGCCAGCAACTCGGTCAACGAGGCCAGATCGATGTCGTCGTCGTCCACCTTCGTCATTGGGCGCTCCCGGTTCGGCCCTGTCCCCCTCCCCCAAGACAGGAATTGTGAACCCGGAGCGCACCGACGGCAACGGTCACCGCCGGAATGTCGACCCGAACGACCCGGACGCCCTACTTTTCGTTCCGCGCCTCCACGATCACGGTGCCTACCATGCCTGCTCGCTCGTGGGGGACGCAGAAGTACCGATACTCGCCCGGCTCCGTGAACACGTGTCTGAACTCGGAACCGGGAACCATATCGCCGCTATCGAATCGAGCCGCGCCGTCCGGCAGGCGCACACTCTCCGGCAGCTCCGCGCGGGACGGGTCCGCGGTGACCGTGTGCACGATGTCACCACCGTTGCGCCACACGACGACATCGCCCACCGAAACGCGGATGCTAGCCGGCAGGTAGGTCATGGTGTTGTCCATCTCAACCACGACCGTATGCGACCCAGCCGCGGGCGTCCCGGCGCGGTCCTGGTCCGCGCCGGCCCTGCCCCGGTCGCCCCCGAGGTAGCGGCTCAGCGTCACGGGCACGGTGAACTCGAAACCCCACCGGCGCTGGCTGGCGCCCAGCGTCGCGCCCTGTAGCGTGGGCGCATTCACGTTCGACACGTGCAGCGAAACCGCGTGCGGCGTGTACGGGATCTCGAACTGCAGCCCCGCGCTCCACGCCGTCTCCCCTCCGTCACCGAACTGCTCGGCGACATCGCCCGCCACCGCCACGTGGCGTGTGAGTTGGAGCGCCGCGCCGGCGACCACGGCTACCTCGCCGTCTTCGCCCCGGTATGCGGAGAAGGCGCGGCCACCGGCCAGGAGGTGCAGCGGCCCAACCGATTTGGCCAGCATCAATTCGCCGTCGATGCTCTCGGCCGTCATGTTCCGCGCGATCTGAACGCCCACGTCCAACGGCCGCCCCACCACCTGACGCCATGGCACCCAGCGGCCGAACACGTCCCATTCGTTCGGTCGGCCGCCCACCAGCAGGGAGTTGGACGCGTAGCGCCCGCCCACTACGATGTTGCCGGGCGCGCCCGTCGCCACCAGGAACGTCGGACTGTTCAGCACCTTGCGGGCGGGCGGGTCCGTGACCTGGAACCGGTGCAGGAAGTTGAACTGGACGGTGCCGGGGCGCGGCGCCCACACACCCTCCAGGTTCGGGCTCCGCTCGATCGTCGTCTGGCTGGCCAGGCCGGCCGCGCCGAAGGCCAGCCCCGCCCACCCGACCAGCAGCGAGGCCGCGCAGATTCTACGCCCCCCCATCATTCGACCGTGATGACGCCAGACATCACGCCCAGGTGCGGCACGCAGTAGTACGGGAAGCTGCCCGGCGTATCAAACGTGTGGGAAAAGGTATCCCCCGCCTGGCTCAGCTGAGCTTCCTCCCACTCCGAATGACCGTCCGGCGTGACCGTATGGAGCATGGCACCCTCGTTCCGCCAGATCACCGTCTGGCCGACCTGGATCGTCCGGGTCGATGGGCTGAACGTCAGGTTGTTCGTGAGAAGCACTTCCACCGTGGAGCCGTCATCCAGCGTCGCCAGCTCGAACGTGACCCCCGCAACGGAACCCTCCGTCGCCGTCACGGTACGCCGGGCGGATCCGGACAGCTCGGTCCCGGCCGGCACGGTCACCTCGACTTCGTACGGCCCGGGATTCAGGTTCCCGAACGTGGCCTCCCCGTTCGACGCCGTCGTCGTCGTGGACAGGGGCGTGGTCCCGCCGACCTGGTAGAGTCCCACGCTCACGCCCGCGACAGCGCTGCCGTCCTGGGTGACCGTCACCCGCACCACCGCGCCGTCCGGTGGCGGTTCCACGACCTGGCCTCCGTTGCCGCCGCATGCAAACAGAAGGCTCCCCGCCACCACCACTGCGCTCGCTGCCACTCCGTTCCGTAAGACAGATCCCATGGCTCACCTCGGCATGATGTGGAAGAACGTTCATCTGCACATTCACTATTGCAGATGAACGTTCAACGCACAACCATTCTGCCTGGTGAACCTACGACACGCGTTCCCTGGCGTGCGGCGGAGATTGTTCGCCCGGCTGGGCGTCGGGGATCCGGACCGCCGTGTCCTTGGCGGTGCTCAGCACGATGGTGGTACGCGTGGAAGCGACCGGGGGAAGACGCTGGATCTTCTCGTCGAGGAGCGCGCCGAGCGCGGTGGTATCGCGCACGCGGACCTTCAGCAGGAAGCAATCGTCGCCGACAACGCGGTGGACCTCGACGACCTCTGGAATGGCCGCGAGCATGGCGCTCGTCTCCGCCGCCCGCGCGCCCTCACCAGTCTGCACGCTGACGAACGCGAGAAGACCCTGTTGGAGGGCATCCGGATCGAGGCGGGCGTGGTAGCCGCGAATGATACCTTCGCCTTCCAGCTTGCGTATGCGCTGGAAGACGGCGGACGGCGCGAGGCCGACTTCGCGGGCGATGGCAGCGTTGGCCATGCGCGCGTCGTCGTGCAGGAGGCGGATGATCTGGAAGTCGATGTTGTCAGGCATGGGAATAGGATAGTGCAAATGGCGCGTTGGCGCAGGTGCGCCGCGGCGGCCGTGTCAGTCTTCGGGGCATCGTGCCCATGTGAGCTCGACGGGATGCCCGGCCTGCATTGCGCGCGCGGCGGGTGGTGGCATGGCATCGCCTACCGGCTCGGCGACGCCGCTGAATCGACCTTCATGGATCGCCAGACGGAGCCGTAGGCCGCCACCCGCAGGATATCCGATCTCGAGGGAATCGGGGGCGGCCAGGATCCAGTAGCCGAAGGGTACGTCGACCTCGTCGACGCCAGTGAGGGTGGTGGCCCGGCGGACACCCTCGCGCTGTTGCATGGCCGGCCAGCCCTCCAGTGGGCGGTCCATCAACCGGATCCCCCACGGCAGTTGAAGCTGGTGGAAGACCGAGTCCTGACCGAAGTAGTGACACCCGATGAGGTGCCGCGGCTCAGGCTTCTCGGGTGGCCCGGCGCACGCGCCCATGGACCCTGCGGCCACCATGCCGCCGACGGTCGCAGCCAGGATTTGCCGGATTGCCTCGGTTCTGGTGCGCGGGCTCATCGGGGTCGAATGGTCCGGTGACGGCCGGCGGGATCCAGCACGCGAATGGGTTCCAACAGGATCTCGTCGTATCCGAGACCCGCCCATTGGTGGTGTCCGTGGCCGGCGCCGGCCACGACCGCGGCGCCCAAAGTGAAACTGTCGGCCTGGGACAGGTCGACCTCGTAGCCCAGGTCGTCGAAGGATGCGATGGAGACGCGGCTCAGCGGCTGGAACGCCCCGGGCGGAGCGGAGAAGCCGGTCATGAGCTCGTCGCCGAAGATGTTCTGCCGCCAGTGCGCATCACGAGTGCCCTCGCCGCCCTGGTTCTCCACCGGCACGGACCCCTCCCCGCCCAGGGCGTTGAACTCCTGGACGGCTGCAGGGCCGATGAACCTTGGGTCGGTGGTGCCCGCCCCCTCGATCAGCTCCATTTCCGGCCAGAGCGTGCCGAACCCCAGCACATGCGCGATCTCGTGCGCTATGATGTAGGTGGCCGTCGGGTTGCCGACCAGCTCCAGAAGGTCGTCGGAATCCAGGGTGATCACCCCGGCGAACGGCAGGCTGTTGGCCGACCGGATCCCGCAGGCGCCGGCCCGCCCCAGCACGCCGCCCGGTCCATCGATGGGCGAGATGTTGATAATGATCAGGACGTCGTCGGCGTGGGTCCCGTTGATCAGCTCGCCGAACCCGCCACAATGGTCGGGCCGGAAGAACGACGGCGGTATGCCGATGACGGCCAGGTCCCCGGTGATGGCCGCCTCCCACTCGGCGATCGCGGCCTCGAGGTGGGCGATGAGGCCGGTGGGCACCTCCCCGTTGACCGGGAATATGGTGATGTCGAACTGATCCGGCCTGTGGGGCACGACCGCCAGATCATACGTCTGCTGGACGGCCTGCAGTCCGCTACGGACCTCCACAGTGAACCGCGTGGTGTCGACCCCGGCCGGCACGCCCTGGATCCGCCCGCCCGGCGTCAGCTCGAGCCCGGACGGGAGACCGCCACCCACGAGCTCCCAGGCGAACGTCGTGCCGTCACCACCGTAGGCGGCGAGCCCCACATCGTAGCCGTGATCGTCCAGTGCGGGCGGGAGGGCGGGCGTCTGGACGGACAGCGGGATCTCCGGCAGCACCTCCAGTGAGAACGAGGCGGAGACGGATTGGCCATCGCCGCTGACCACGGTGAGCGTGAAGTTGAACGTACCGTCAGCGTCCGGCACGCCGGTCAGTATCGCGTGGCCTTCACCCAGGTCATCCACCGTGATGGAAAGGCCCGGGGGCAACGTCCCGTCGGTCACGTCCCAGTCATAGTCTCCATCGCCCCCTTCCGCGTGGACGGCCTCGGTATACGGCTGGCCACGAACCGCGGGCGGAAGGACGTCCGTCAGGACGACCAGGTCCGGGAACATTGGAGGTGCGACCCTGTCCGCCCCGCAGGATCCGGCGACTGCGGAGCCCGCAAGGAGCACCAGGTATCGAACGCGTCTGGTCATCTTCATTCGGGTCGACCTCAGCTCGCGACAGTGCAATAGCGAGACCAATACCCCGCGGGTTGTTGACATGGTTCCCGCACGCCTCCTATCCTCCCCCTCCCCCGTAGCTCACCCGGAGGAGACATGAAGCTTCGCGTCGCCGCGTGTCTGGTTGCGCTCACACTCCTGCCCTGCCTCGCCGTGGCCCAGACCACCCCGACCGAAGGCCTGCGGGACAACGCTCCAGGCGTTCACGCCCTGACCGGCGCCCGCATCGTGGTCGCGCCCGGCCAGGCCATTGAGCAGGGCACGGTGGTGATCCGGGACGGTATCATCGAGGCGGTGGGCGCTCGGGTCGTCGCGCCGCCGGACGCCCGCGTCTGGGACCTGACGGGCCGGACCCTCTACGCGGGTTTCATCGACGCCTACACCGACGTCGGCATGCGCCAGGAGCTACCCGACGACGCGGAGGAGATGGCGCGGGGCGCCGTGTACTGGAGCCCTCAGGTCCGCTCGTTCGTGGATGCCGCTGCCGAGCTCACGCTCAATGAGGGTACCGGTTCCGCTGCTTTGCGGGCGCAGGGATTCACCACGGCCATGAGCGTCCCCCGCCTCGGCTTGTTCCGGGGACGCACCGCGGTGGTCAGCCTGCGGGACGGGCCCGTCGCCGAGCGTCTCCTTCCGGGCATCACGGCGCAATCGGTAGCGCTGCGTCGGGATATAGCCGTGGACCGGGGCTATCCGACATCGGCGATGGGGGCCGTCGCGTTCATCCGGCAGACGCTCCACGATGCGGACTGGCACGCCAGGGCGCACGCCGCGTTCGAACGCGACCCGCGGGGCGCCCGCCGCCCTGAAGCGAACGCGGCCCTCGCCGCCCTGACCCCCGTGGTCCGCGGCAACCAGCCGCTGGTGGTCCACGCGGAAAACGAGGAGGATATCCTTCGCGGCCTCTCGTTCCGCGATGAGATCCCCGTGACGCTCTGGATCCGGGGAACCGGCGGTGAGTACCGCCGCCTTCAGGAGCTGTCCCGGCTCGACGTGCCCCTGATCCTCCCCGTCCACTTTCCCCAAGCCCCCGAAGTGGACGGCGCCGAGCGCGTGCTCAATCTGACGCTGGCGGAGCTCCGGCACTGGCACAGGGCGCCGGAAAACCCGGCTCGGCTCGCGGGTGCGGGCGTCGAGTTCGCGCTGACCGCCGACGGACTGGCGGACCCGGCCGACTTCCTGCCGAACGTCCGGACCGCGATCGCACGCGGGCTCGACGCGGATGTGGCGCTGGCGGCGGTGACCACCGTCCCCGCTCGGCTACTCGGCATCGAGCGCACGCACGGCACCGTCGAGGCGGGCAAGGCTGCCAACCTCGTGGTGGTGGACGGAGACGTCTTCGCCGACGGGACCGAGGTGGAGGCGGTCTGGGTGGACGGTCGACGCTTCGAGATTCGAGCGCCGGCCGGCGCGGACCCGCGCGGCGAATGGCGCGTGGCCGGCCTGGGCCCGGAACGGCTCGAAGGCACGCTCACGTTGGAGGGCTCGCCGTCCCGACTCACGGGAACCTTCGCCGCGGCCGGAGCCGAAGCCGTCCTCACGGCCGCACGCGTCGGAGGCACCGCGCCCCAGCTCCAGCTCTCCTTCCCGGGTCATGTCCTGGGGCATGAGGGCACCGTCCGGCTGTCGGGGAGCGTGTCGGAGCGCGCCCTGCACGGGTGGGGCGAGCTGCCCGACGGCCGTAGGGTCAACTGGGTCGGAGAGCGGGTCGGCGAAGGGCCCGGCGGCGGTTCAAACGCCGACTCCCCGGAGGCCGATCCCGCTACCCTGCCGCGGGGAATCGCCTCCCCGGCCACCCCGGCGGGTCCCGAAGCCTTCATGGAGTTTGGCCGGACGGACACGCCCGAGCAACCGCGCGAGCTGCTGGTCCGCGGCGCCACGATCTGGACCATGGGGCCGGATGGCGTCCTCGACGGCGCGGACCTCCACGTCCGGCAGGGGCGCGTGGTCCGCGTCGGCCGCAACCTCCCGGCACCGGCGAACGCCACCATCGTGGACGCGGCCGGCCACCACGTGACGCCTGGCCTGATCGATCCGCATATCCATTCCGGTGTGAGCGGCGGCGTCAATGAGACCGGGAGCGCGATCGTGCCCGAGGTCCGCATCCGCGATGTCCTCTCCGTCGACAACATCTGGATGTACCGACAGCTCGCCGGAGGCCTCACCACCGCCCACGTGATGCACGGCTCCGCCAACCCCATCGGCGGCCAGAACCAGACCATCAAGCTCCGCTGGGGGGCCACGGCCGACGGGATGCACTTCGAAGGTGCGCCCCGTACGGTGAAGTTCGCCCTCGGTGAGAATCCCGTGCGCCGAGCCGGTCGGTACCCGGACACGCGGATGGGTGTGGACGAGATCATCCGTGATCACTTCCGCGCCGCTCGCGCCTACGAAGCGACCTGGCGGGACTGGGAGCGGAACGGACGTCGCGGCCTCCAGCCACGGCGAGACCTCCGCATGGATGCGCTGGTCGACATCCTCAACGGTGAGATCCTCATCCAGTCCCATTGTTACAGGCAGGATGAGATCCTCATGCTGATGCGGCTGGTCGAGGACTTCGACTTCCGCGTCCACGCGTTCCATCACGGCGTGGAGGCCTACAAGGTCGCCCCCGAGCTCGCGGCCCACGGCGCCGCGGCGGTCGTGTGGAGCGACTGGTCCTCGTTCAAGATCGAGGCGTACGACGCCACGACCTACAATGCGCGCATTCTGCTCGACGCGGGCGTCCTCACCGCGCTCCACTCCGACAACGCCCAGATCGCCAGCCGCATGAACTGGGAGGCGGCCAAGATGCTGCGCACCGGAATCGATGAGACCCGTGCCCTGGCCCTCGTCACCATCAACCCGGCCCGGGTCCTGGGCGTCGATGACCGCGTCGGCTCCCTGGAGCCCGGCAAGGACGCCGACTTCGTGATCTGGAGCGGCCACCCCCTGTCCACGGCCAGTCACGCGCGCCAGACCTGGATCGATGGGCGGCGGTATTTCGACGTCGATGAAGACCAGGCCCTGCGCCAGCAGGTCGAGCGGGAACGCTCCCGTCTCATCCAGATGATCCTCGACGAGAGCTGAGGAGGAACCCATGCGAACCGCGTACTACCTGCCCCTGTTCCTGCTGTCCTTCAGCGCGTCCACGCTGGCCGCCCAGATACCCGCCCCGCCACAGAGCGGGCCGGTCGCCCTCACCGGGGGGACCATCCATACCCTCGCCGGCGATGTCATCGAGAACGGCACCCTGGTGTTCGAAGGCGGGATCATCACCATGGTGGGGCGTGGCGTGGCCGCGCCGGCCGGCGCCCGTCACGTGGACGTCACCGGACGCCACATCTATCCCGGCCTGGTCGACGCGTACAGCCATCTCGGCCTCTACGAGATCGGCGCCGTCGATGTGACCGTCGACCTGAACGAGCTCGGTGCCTTCAACCCCAACGCCCGCGCCCACGTCGCCTTCAACCCCGAGAGCCGACACATCGGGGTGGCCCGATCCAACGGCGTGCTCGTCGCCGTCTCGTCGCCGCAGGGCGGCATCATCGCCGGAACCTCGGCCGCCATGGTGCTGGATGGCTGGACCTGGGAGGCCATGACCCTGGAGCCGCGCACCGGCCTCGTGATCCACTGGCCCTCCACGTCTCAGGAACGTCAGTATGACGAGTCGACCCGCGAGCTCCGGGAGTTCTTCGCCACGGCTCGCGCCTACCGCGCCGCCCGCGCGGCGGCCCCGGACCGCCATGACGTCGACGCCCGGTTGGAGGCAATGATCCCCGTCCTCGACGTCGACATCCCGGTCACGGTGCACGCGAGCCAGCTTCGGCAGATCCAGGACGCCATCGCGTGGGCGGACGACGAGGGAATCCGGATCGTCCTCGTGGGTGCCCATGACGCCGGCTACGTAGCCGACCTGCTGGCGCATCGCCGGATCCCGGTCATCCTCACCGCCGTGCTGGGTTCGCCGGCCCGGGTTTGGGAACCGTACGACAGCTGGTACTCGCTCCCCGCCCGCCTCCACGCCGCGGGCGTCTCGTTCGCCATCGCCGGGGGTGGGAGTGCACCGTACGCCAACCGTCTGCCCTACGAGGCCGGCGCGGCCACAGCGTTCGGCCTGCCGCCGGCCGAGGCGCTGCGCGCCGTGACAATATACCCGGCACAAATCCTCGGTCTGGATGACCGCATCGGGTCGCTCGAGGTCGGCAAGGATGCCACGCTCCTGATCACCACCGGGGATCCGCTGGAGTACTCAACGTTCGTCGAGCAAGCGTATGTGCAGGGTCGGCAGATCGACATGCGCGACGCGCACCGGCGATTCTTTGAGAAGTACACACAACGCACTCCCGCGCAGCAGCCGGCGCCCGTCGCCGACCTGGACTGACGGGGTTCGCCCACGGCGGACCCCGGCGGGCGCCTACAGCCGCTGAGGGGTTCGCCCCACAAGAAGCGCTGCGTGATAAGGGGTTTTCCCGATTGCCCTTCCCAGCGCCCCCGCCCACCTTTGGTCCAGGGAATCGGCGCGACGGCAGGCGCTCCGCGTTCCCGCGACGGGGTGAACAACACCCCGGACACCGTCGGTATCGACAGCGATGAAGGATAGAGTCATGATCGACACAAAGGTCCAACCCGTGACCACGTGCCGAGGATGCGGCAACGAAGTCGACGCCCGCCTCCAGGTCTGCCCCGACTGCGGCGCATGTTGCCCGGGGTGCAGCACCGAAGGCCTCAAGGTCAGGATCAGCAACACGCCGGCCGCGCGACGGCTCGCGATCGCCCGCTCCAGCCCCTGCGGCAGGCTCCTCGCCATGCACGAGGAGATCGGCCACGCCCTCATGGAGGCGATCTGGGAGATGGACAACCTGCCCATCGACTCGGACGCCGCCATGACCCGGATGTACGGGATACTTGACGACCTGGGCCAGGCGATCGAGCGCACGTACGCGCTGGACAGGGCCGCGACGTCCTGACGTTCGGGGCGGCGACGCGCGAGGTGATCCCCCCTGCCTCGCGCGACCCTAAGCTTTTATATTTATTAAGCTTACACCACTCTGACGGTGGTGCGATTCCTGCACTATAATGGGTCGGAACATCGGCATTCTGCGGCCCGAATCCTGGAGGAGATCGAATGGACGGACGACGCCTCGAAGACACGGCACCCGGCGGAGAGACGGCGCGCAGCCCCGAAGCCGGCGAATCCCGGTCGCCCGCCACTGACGGTGCGGGCAAAGGCGCACGGCCGGCGAGGTGGATCGGGCAACGCAGGGCGCGGGTCGCGTTGGGCGGGATCATCGGCCTGGCCGGGGTCGGCGGCGCGTTCATGTTACCGGGCGGCGACCAAGCCGAAGGCGACATGGTGGCGCAGGCGACCCAGGACGTGGCGCGTGAGAAGGCGGCCGAGGCCCTTGGAGTTGAATGGGATCTCCCGAATCTGGACCACGAGCGTGTGGACTTCTGGATCGAACGGTTCACGACCGTGCCGGACATGCGCGAGAAGATGGAGGGTTTCCTGCAGCGCTCCGGCATCTACGTGCCGATGCTCCTGGAGAAGCTGGACGAGCGCGGCATGCCGCGGGACCTGATCTACCTGGCGATGATCGAGTCGGGATTCGAGCCGCAGGCATACTCGCACGCCCACGCGTCGGGCCTCTGGCAGTTCATCGCGGAGACGGGCCAGCGGTACGGCCTCGCCATCGACCGGGCGGTGGACGAGCGGAACGACCCCGTCCGCTCCACGGACGCCGCGCTGGACTACCTCCAGATGATGTACGAGCGCTTCGATTCCTGGTACCTGGCGGCCGCCGGATACAACACCGGTGAGAACCGCGTCGCCCGCCTGATGCGGGAGGAGTTCGGCCGCGAGAATGCGGAAGGTGAGGAAGAATACTACAAGATCTGGCCCCGGCTCCCGCGCGAGACGCGGGACTACGTGCCGCTGATGATCGCGGCCGGCCGGATCGGCAAGGAGCCCGCCAGGTACGGGTTCGACCATGTCGTCCCGGACGCGGCGCTGGAGTACCACGAGGTGTTGGTCGCGCCGGCCACCGAGCTCGTCGCCGTGGCCCGTGCGGCCGGTGTGCCCGTCGAGACCGTCCTGGCTCTCAACCCGCACTTCAAGCTGAACCGTACGCCGAACAACCGGGATTATCCGGTCCGCCTGCCAACGGCCTCGCTTCGACAGTTCGCCGCGAACTGGGGTCTGGACCTGGGGCCGGAGGTGCAGAGGGCGCTCGCGGAGTAGTCGCGCGGCGAGCGACGAACGGATCGCGCGCCGGCGTGCCCTGTGGGAGCGACGCTTCGACCGACTCGAAGCCTTCCTGGACGCGGGCTCCGAGGCGCCCGTGCCCGGCGAGGAGCCGGCACCTGAACCCGACCACGAT
>CAYXJH010000014.1:0-23356 GCA_964465415.1 uncultured Gemmatimonadaceae bacterium | reverse complement strand
CGCGCGCGTGCCGGGCCTGCTGGGTACGGCTCCGGCGTCCGCGGTGGCGGCCGCTGTGCTTCGTGCGGTGCGCACCGGCCAGGCCGAGATTCTTGTCAACCCGGGACCGGTCCGGCTGGCGGCGCCCCTGGCCCGGGCGTTCCCGGGCGTCGCCAGCTGGTTGGGCCACCGGATGGGCGTGCATGCCATGTTGCACCGTGTGGCCGAGCGCTGGCCGGATGCGGGAGGCGACGAGCCGACCGGGGGCGGGGGCCGGCAGTGACTGGCCGACGCGTGTGCGTGATCGGCGCGGGCGCGTCCGGGCTCTGCGCCGGACGCCACCTCCTCGCCAGAGGGTTCGCCGTGGACATCCTGGAGCGGGAGGCGGATATCGGCGGCATCTGGAACGCCGCCCTCCCGGTCGCCCGCGTGTACGCCAGCGCGCACATGATCTCGTCGAAGCCGTTCACGCAGTTCCCCGATTTCCCCATGGCCGCCGAGCTTCCCGACTATCCGCACCACGCGCAGGTCCTGGACTACCTCCGGGCGTACGCGGCGAGGTTCGAGCTGGCGGCTCATATCGAGTTGGAGACGACCGTCGACCGGATCGAGCCCCTAGGCGCCGTGGCGCCGGATGTGGATTGGAAAGTGCGCCTGGGGTCGGGCGAGGAACGGCGGTACGACGCCGTGGTGATCGCCAACGGCCACAACCATGCGCCCCGCCTGCCCGACCTCCCGGGTCGCTTCGACGGTGAGACCCTGCACGCCGCAGACTATCGCACGCCGGACATCTTCGAAGGGAAGCGCGTGCTCGTGATGGGGGGCGGGAATTCGGGCTGCGACATCGCGGTGGAGGCGGCACAACACGCGGCCAGCACGTTCCACAGCCTGCGCCGCGGGTACCACTTCATACCGAAGTACCTGTTCGGGTGGCCCGCCGACCAGGTCGGCGACTTCCTCCACCGGCTTCGCTTTCCGCTCTGGCTCCGGCGGGCGGTCGCAGGCATTGTGCTCCGCCTGGTCCTGGGGAGCCGGCGCCGGAGCGGTCTGCCCCGCCCGGACCACGCCCTTTTCGAGACGCACCCGGTCGTCAACTCCCTGCTGCCCGATTACGTGCGGCACGGCCGCATCGCCGTTCGGCCCGACGTGGAGCGCCTGGATGGCGACCGCGTGGTCTTTGTCGATGGCGGCAGCGAGCGGATCGACCTCATCGTCTACGCGACGGGGTACCGGATCGACGTTCCCTTCGTCGACCCCGCGCTGCTGAACGGTCCGGAGGGCCGCCCTCGACTCTGGCTCCACGTCTTCCACCCCGTGATGGACACCCTGTTCGCGGTGGGCATGATCCAGACGGACAGCGGCCTGTTCGGGATCGTCCACGAGCAGGCCCGCACGATGGCCGCGTACCTGGCCGGGACGTGGGCGAGCCGGTCAGCGCCACGGGGCGTTCAGCGTTTGCGACGCCGGAAGCGCGAAGCGGCTGACGCGGCCATGCGCCGGCAGCTGGCCGCCGGGATCCGTTACCGCTCTAGCGCCCGTCATCACCTCGAGGTGGAGCACTGGAGCTACCGCCGAAGGTTGGAGCGGCTGGCGGACTCCCTCGCCTGAGCGGGGGATTTCCCGACACGTGCATCAGGCGATCCCTGATTGACTTCGCCAAGCGAGCCGATCCAAACTTAGCCATCGGCGCCCCACGCCCGGCAGGCGAGTCGCGCCGAGCTCCCGGCCGGACGCTTGGTCCTTCTCCCCGTAATCAAGGCGTCGTTTGGAATGATCACGAGGCTCCGAGAGATCGCGGCTACCGCCTCTGGGGTCGATCACGAGGGTCAACCCGAAACCCCTCGTGACGAGAGCCGGCGGGATCGGGACCTCATGCAGCAGGTCCGAGGCGGGAGCGCTCCGGCATTCGAATCGATCGTCGACCTGTACTGGGAGCAGACCGCCCGGTACGTGCAACACATGGTGGGCGACCCGGATCGGGCCTCCGACATCGCGCAGGAGGCGTTCGCGCGGCTCTGGCAGCGGCGCAACGAATGGACCGCCACGGGGTCCGTGCGCGTCTGGTTGCTCCGGACGGCGCGTAACGTGATCGTGAGCGAGGCCCGGAAGCGCGCCGTGCGCATGAAGTGGGCGACGCAGGCGCGCGGGGAGAGCCAGAAGCGCCCGTCCACGCCGCTCCAGGAGACGGAGCAGGCGGAACTGCGCACGGCGATTCAGCGGGCGCTCGAACGACTGCCTCCCCGGCGACGCGAGGTCTTTACACTGTTCCACATCCAGGACCTGTCATACCGCGAGATCTCCGAGATCATGGACATCCGTCCGCAGACGGTCGCCAACTATCTTCAGGCCGCCATCGCGGACCTGCGCGTCCTGCTCGCGCCGTTCTTCCCCGCGTTGAAGGACTCGCCGGAGGCTTAGGGGCCGGCTCGGAGATCACGCGAAGACGAGACAGACCGGGGCGGGAATATCCAGGATCTGGCCGGTGGGCGTGAGCTGACCGGTGGAGCCGTCGATGGAGAAGACCGCGATGCTATCCGAGTCCTGGTTCGCCGCGAGCAGCCAGGTCCCCGTCGGATCCAGGGCGAAGTTACGAGGGGTTCGCCCGAGCGTCGATTGGTGTTGAACCAGGGACAACGCACCGGTGTCGGGTGCGATGGCGAACACTGCGATGCTGTCGTGTCCGCGGTTCGAGCCGTAGAGGAAGCGGCCGGACGGGTGGACGTGGATGTCGGCGCAGCTGTTCGCCCCGTCGTAGTCGACGGGAAGCGTGGACCACGTCTGGGTGGGGCTGAGTGCCCCGGACTCCGGCTCGTAGCTGAACCCCGTTACGGTCGAGTCCAGCTCGTTGATCACGTACGCCCTGCGCCCGTCCGCGTGGAAGGTGAAGTGGCGCGGTCCTGCCCCTGCAGCCAGTGTCGCGGCGGCGGGCTCGCCAGGCGTCAGCGCTCCCGTGCGGTCGTCGTACCGGTAGATCATTATCCGGTCGATGCCCAGGTCGGCAATGAAGGCGAACCGGTTGTCGGCGGCCAGCGTCACCGAATGCGCATGCGGGCCTCGCTGCCGCATGGGATGCCGGCCAGAACCCTCATGCTGCACCACCGCTACCGCGCCACCCAGCCCGCCGTCGGTCCGAATCGGGAGGACGCTGGCGTTTCCGCCTGAGTAGTTCGCGACCAGCACGAAGCGGTTGCGTCGATCCATCGTGATGTGGCAAGGCGCGCCCCCCCGCGATGCCTGCCGGTTGATCTCGGTGAGTCGGCCGCTCGGGTAGGCCTCGAACGCGGTCACGTACCCCGACGCCTCACCCTCGTATTCGCCGACCTCGTTCACGGCGTAGAGACGTTGCCGGGTGGCATCCAGCGCCAGGAACGAGGGATTCGTCGTGCGAGTGGCGAGTCCGACCATCGTCAGATGCCCGGACCCGGGCGACAGCCGGACCTGGTAGATGCCTTCGCTACGGCCGCTGGTGTAGGTGCCGACGAAGAGACGGGTGTCTCCACCCGCGCTGCCTCCGCCTCGCCGCTCCGCGGCGCACCCCAGCAAAGCCAGGGCCGAGGTGCCGGCCGCGGCACCGGCTGCGGCCCCCGCCACGGCGACGAACTGACGGCGCGAGATGATGGTCATCGTTCCCTCGAATCCCGGTTCGGACAGTCAATATGTCGATCTCCACCAGGCTGTCCAGGCTCTGACCCGATGAGTAGATCGGGTCCCCTCCAGGCGTTCCTTCACAGCGCACTTATGCGAACGCACACCACGGGGGCGACCATCCGGAACATGGACGAGCTGATCATCCGATCGCTGAAGGGGCGTACCTCACCCGGGGATGAGGCCTCGCTGCGGGCCTGGCGACAGGCGTCTGGGGCCAACGAGGCCTATTACCAGCAGCTCGCCATGCTCCTGGAAGAGACGGAGGCGGTGCTGTTCGAGGGGTCGACGCTCCCCGCCCCGCCGCTGGCGGTGCTGACGCGCACCGAGGGTCGGACGCCGCAGGCCGATCAGGGTCGGATCCGGGCCCGGGATCGGAGGGTGTGGGGCGGAGTCGCCGCCGCCGCGGCGGTGCTCGCGGTCGTGCTCTTCCACGTTCCACGCGCCGAGGCCCCATCGACGTTCAGCCTCCAGGCGGGCGAGTTCGTCACCGGCGGAGCCGAGACTGCGACGGCGGTACTGAGCGACGGGACCGTGGTCCGACTCGCACCGAACAGCCGCCTCCGCATCCTGGGGATCGCGGGGACGCGGGAGGTGATCCTGGAGGGGCAGGCGTATTTCGCCGTGACCGAGATGCCGGGCCACCCGTTTCGCGTCCGGACGCGTGCGGGTGCGGCACATGTGCTGGGTACGCGTTTCGAGGTCCGGGTCCAGAACGAGGAGCTGCGGCTGATCGTGCTGGAGGGCCGCGTGGCCCTGGACGCGGGCGGGCGGCAGGTGGAGGTCGGAGCCGGGGAGATGAGCCTGGTGACGGACGGCTCGACGACGGCCGCCGTGAAGGTCGACGACCTGAAGCCGCTCATAGGATGGCTCAAGCGGTTCATCGTGTTCCAGGAGACGCCGCTGTACGAGGCGGCACGCGAGCTGGAGCGGCAGTACGGCGTCCACATCGTCGTGACCGACCCCGTCCTGGGCATGGAAACGATCACCGGATGGTACGCCGACCGCACCTTCGAGGAGGTGCTGATGATCGTGTGCGGCGTGATGCAGGCGCGCTGCTCGATCGAGAACGGCACGGCGACCATCGGTCCGCGGGAGGAGCCATGAACCGGGTTCGGCCATGGCTTAGCGGCGCCGTCCTCGCGTTGGCGCTGGCATCCACCGGAAACGCGCAGGCCGGCTCGGCGGTGGCGGCGGGGACGCACCGCCCCGAGGACAGCTTGGCGGCACTGGACCGGCCGGCACGGCTCACTGCTGTCGACGAGTCGCTCCCCAACGCGCTCACCAAGCTCTACAACCGCTCCGGCGTCCCCGTCTCGTTCAGCCCCAGCCGGCTTCCGGCCGATGTCCGTGTCAGCTGTGCCTGCGAGCAGGTGACCGTCCGGGAGGCGCTCGGGATCCTGCTCGCCGGCACCACGTTCCACTTCCGGGAGGTGGAGGGGCACATCCTCATCTACGACCGGCTCCCGCAGGGCCCCAGGCTGGCGCGGTGGCCGGGATCGGCCGGTGGCGGGGTCCGCGTCGCGGAACGGATGCCTGTCCGGCCGACCTTCACGGATACGCACGTTCTGTCCGGCACCGTTATCGACGCGCTCACGGGTGCGAAGATCCCCGGTGCGCTCGTTACGGTGGATGGCACCAACCGCTCCACCGTGACCGACGAAGTCGGCCATTTCCGTCTCGAGCACGTGGAGCGGAGCGACGTCGCGCTCCGCGTGGAGCGAGCTGGTTACCGCACAGCCGAGCGTACCGTCCACGTGGGTTCGTTCAACACTCTCTCCAGAGGTGACGAGATGCGAATTCCTGTCGTGATACTGGGTCTTCTCGCCCTCGGCGCGCCGAACGCGGCGCTGTCGCAGCAGGCGGGCTCGATCGCTGGCGTCGTGACGAGCGAGCTCGATCGCCCGTTGAGCGGCGCGGAAGTGTCGCTGGCCAACGCACCGCAGGCGACGCTCACCGGATCGGACGGTCGTTATTTGCTCACGGGCGTGCCCGTGGGCGAGCATGTGGTTCGCGCTCGTTTCATCGGATACGGCGTCACTGAGCTAACGGTGAGCGTGGTCGCTGGAGAGATCGCGATCGCGAACATGGTCTTGAGGCCGCAGGCGATCGAGCTGGATCGGCTAGTGGTGACGGGGTACGGCACCCAGGTTCGGCGTGAGCTGGCCGGGGCCGTGGCGACGGTTACCGGAGAAGAGCTGACCCTCCGGGGGGCACCCACGGTGACCGTGAGCTCGGCCCTGCAAGGGCGGGCGGCGGGTGTCTCGGTGGTGACGAACAGCGGTATCCCGGGTGCCGGCGCGAGCGTGCGGGTGCGGGGAACGAATTCGATCGGGGCGAACAGCGAGCCGCTGTTCGTCATTGATGGAGTGCCTGCTACCCAGGGTACCACCTCGGATGACCCGACGCAAAATCCCCTGAACACCATCAACCCGAACGACATCGAGTCCGTAGACATCCTGAAGGATGCGGCCGCTACGGCGATCTACGGCGCGCGCGGCGCGAATGGCGTGATCCTGATCACGACGCGGAGAGGGCAGCCGGGAACGGACCAGTTCACGGTGGAGTCGAGCTTCGGGATGCAACAGATCTCCAAGCGGCTACCGGTGCTCAACGCCCAACAGTACCGCGAGCTACGCAATGAGGCGCTCGTGAACGTGGGGGAGGACCCGTTCTACGAGGTGGTGAACGTCACCTCGTACGACTACCCTGCGATGCTCCTACGGAGCGCTCCGCAACAGAACCACAGCCTCACGTTCTCCGGCGGCGACGAGAAGACGCGCTACCTCCTCTCGGCCAATTTCCTGAGCCAGGACGGCATCGTGCGGGGCACCGATTTCGAGCGGTACTCCGGACGCATCAACCTTGATCGCAACATCAATGATCGGTTCCGGGTTGGCACGAGCCTCAGCCTTGCGCGTATGCAGCTCAACCTCTCGGAAGTAGAGACCGGCGGCCTTGCCGGTGACTCTCGCGGGCTCGTCGCCGCCATGATCTTCGACCCGGCGCAGGCGCCTCGGGACGAGGATGGGAACTGGGTCAGGAGAGGCGTGCTGGCTGAGTTCATCACCAACCCGATCGCGACCGTTACCGATCTCATCAACCGCCGCAACGAGACCCGACTCCTGTGGAATCTGTTCGGCGAGTTCGACATCGCGCAGGATCTCCAGTTCCGATCGAGCCTGGGCGGCAATCTCTTCGACTATCACAGCCCCCGATACGCACCTCGCACGATACACCAGGGTTTTGCGGCCGGAGGTATCGCCAACATCTGGCAGGGCCGTACGACAGAGATCCTGAACGAGAACCTGCTCACGTATCGCACCGATGCCGTGGGGCCGGGCAACGCGAGCCTGATGGGCGGGTTCACCGTGCAGACGAACCAGAGCAACAGCACGGACATGGGGGCGGAGAACTTCCTCGTCGATGCCACGCGCTGGAACGCCATGCATGCGGGCCAGGGGACACGCTCGATCGGCTCGGGCGCGAGTGACTGGGCGCTTCTCTCGTGGCTATCCCGCGCGAACTACAATCTGCATGGTCGCTACCTGCTCACTGCGACGGGCCGGTATGACGGGTCGAGCCGGTTCGGCACGGAAAACAAGTGGGCGTTCTTCCCGTCGGCGTCACTCGCCTGGCTCGTGTCGGAGGAGAGCTTCATGGCGGAGCAGTCGCTGTTCAGCGAGCTGAAGGTACGTACCAGCTACGGGATCACAGGCAACCAGCCAGCCGCCACGTATGCGTCGCTGGCCGGACTCGGGACCACGGAAGCATCGATCGGCGGCTCCCGCAATGTGGTGTTCGTCCCGGGGAGCCGCGCGCCGAACCCGGACCTGAAGTGGGAGACGACGCGCCAGTTCAACGCGGGCGTTGACATGGGCATCATGGCCAACCGGGTCACCCTCTCGGTCGATGTCTACACAGGTCGCACGGACGACCTCCTGCTCGAAGTCAATATGCCGTTCACCAGTGGATTCAACACGCAGCTCCGCAACATCGGTTCGATCCAGAACCGGGGCGCGGAGCTGGAGCTCCAGACGGTGAACATGGAAACGGCGCGATTCAGCTGGCGATCCCGGTTGAACCTGGCGGCCAACCGGAACAAGGTGCTGAGCATTGGCGAAGACCAGGACTTCCTGCTCCTCGGGGGCGATGCCACGAATCGTTCCTGGGCGTGGGCGGTGGGCGGTCATAGCCACGTCGTCCGGCCAGGCCAGCCGCTGGGATCGTTCTATGGCTACATCGTGACGGGCCTCTGGCAGGCGGGCGATGCATGCGACCTGACGGATCCCCGGCCGACCCTGGACTGCGAGCCCGGTGAGCTTCGATTCGTCGACGTGGATGGCGACGGCAGGATAAGCCCCGCCGACCGCACGGTCATCGGCAACGCAGAGCCCACCTTCTACGGTGGGTTCAACAACGCGTTCACATACGGTGCGTTTGCACTGGACGCTTTCGTGAATTTCTCCTACGGCAACAAAGTGATCAATGCGCCCAACATCTTCGCCATGAGCAGCACAGGTCAGCTCAATGAGCGGGTCGAGGTGCTGAACCGGTGGACGCCGACCAACACCAACGCAAGCATCCCCCGCGCCAACGCGAACCGACGGGCGCTCCTCCATTCGGACCTGGTTGAAGATGGGTCGTTCCTACGCCTCCAATCCCTCACGCTCGGCTACCAGCTCCCCCTCGGGTTGCTGCCAGGTGCGGACCAGGCCCGCGTGTACGTGACCGGCCAGAACCTGTTCACCCTTTCGGGCTATTCCGGATTCGATCCAGAGGTGAATAGCCTCGGTGGCGATCCCCGCACGCGTGGGGTCGATATCGGTGCCTACCCCCGGTCCCGGACCTGGAACTTCGGGGTGCGCGCCTCGTTCTGAGGCCGCCGAGATCGGAGCGGATCACAATGCGAACGAGCCACTTTGCCCATGGTGACGAGATGACAAACAGGACCCGATATCTCTCCTTTGTGGTGGTAGCCTCGATGTCTTTCGGCGCCTGCGGTGACTTGCTGACCGAGGCACCGCCGGGGACGATCACGAGCGAGAACTACTACCAGACGGCAGCGCAGATCGAGACTGCGGCCGTCGCGATGTACGCCGCGCTGGCTGGCGAGTGGGATTTCTTCAAGATCCAGCAACACTGGACGTTCGAGCTACCGTCAGATCAGGGCCGGTTCCATCCCGACGAGCCGAACGTGGAAACCCAGGCTCCCCAGTTTCTGAACTGGACCAGCGCGAGTCGGGACGCCGTCCAACCGTGGCGCATGCATTTCATGAACCTAATGCGCGCGCACATCGTCCTGGAGTTCGCGCCCCAGGTCGAGTTCGCCGACCCGGCCAGGCAACGATCGCTGATTGCCGAAGCCAAGTTCATGCGCGCCTTCCACTACTTCTGGCTCACCCGGATCTATGATGGTGTGCCCCTGTTCACCAACCTGGCGGAACAACGAGCCGGCGAACGGCCTCGAGCTACGGAGGCCGAGATCCTGACACAGGTCATTCAGGATGCGACCGAGGCCGCGCAAGACCTGCCGTCATCGCGACCAACGTCCGAGCTGGGACGGGCAACCCGTGGCGCGGCGCTGATGCTGCTTGCCGATGCACACCGCTGGCGCGCGAACGTCCACACCCAGAGCCAGCAGGACTGGCAAGCGGTTTCCGCGGCGGCCAAGGGGGTAATCGATTCCGGCGTGTACGGCCTTGTACCGAACTACATCGACGCGTTCCTGCCGGGCTCAGAAGCGCGCAGCGAGGAGATCTTCGCGGTCCAGTTCGCGAACATCGGCTGGTTCGGGATCGATCTCTGGGGTGGGGTCTACCTGGCTCGCAACATGCCCCAAGTCGAAGGTTGGGCGGTTGTCGTCCCGACACCGCAGTTCTACCACAGCTATCCCGAAGGTGACTACCGCCATGAGGTGACGTTCCGGACCCACGCGTGTCCGGATGGGGGCGACACCGGCTGCGCGGACGCGGAGCGGATCCACTTCACGCCGCACAACTTCACGGGATTCACCACGCTTGGACACCCACATGTCTGGAAGTACCGCTCGTCCGATTACGGGCGGAATCTGTGGGGCGCGGGTGATGCAAACGGACCCATGTACCGGTATGCCGAAGCGCTTTTGCTGTACGCGGAAGCGCAGTACGAGCTCGGCAACCCCACGGAGGCGCTGGCCGCCCTGAACCAGGTGCGCGCCCGGGCGCGCCAGGGGACGGGCGCGGAGAACCGCGCGCAACCGGCCAATCTCGCGGCCATCAGCAAGGACATCATCTACCAGGAACGCTCCTGGGAGCTGGCCTACGAGCTGAAGCGGTGGTTCGATCTCGTCCAGCGCGGTGAGGCGTATTTCAGCTCGCAACTGCTGGCGAACGACCCATTGTCGAACAACATGGGCCTGGTGAGGCCAACGCATATGCGTCTGCCCATTCCTGCCGAGGAGATCGCGAAGAATCCCTTGCTCGTGCAGAACCCCGGGTATTGAGTCGCTGTGAACGGTCGGCCCGCGCCGTACGCGGGCCGACCGCCACCGGTGGATCGCGAATCCAGGAACCGAGTGAGCTCCCATGTCCCGATACCTGCCCGTCCGATACCTGCCAATCCTCCTCCTGGCCTGCGTTCTGTTACCCCTTGACGCGGTGGTGGGGCAGTCCGGCGAACCCCTCGACGAGCGTGTCGAAGCGCTGCTCTCCCGCATGACGCTCGAGGAGAAGGTTGGCCAGATGACCCAGGTCACCATCAACGTCGTGGCGGCCGAGGCGCAAGGCATGGCAGGCCATGTCCGAGTCGATCCGGAACGGCTTCGTACGGCCGTTGTCGAGCACCACGTCGGCTCGATACTGAACGTGATCGACCAGTCCCTCACGCTCGAGGGGTGGCACGCGCTCATCCGTGAGATCCAGGACGTGGCCCTGAACGAAACGCGCCTGGCCATTCCCATCGTGTACGGAATCGACTTCGTACACGGTGGGAACTACCTGCGCAGCGGGACCATCTTTCCACACAATATCGGACTGGCGGCCACCTTCAATCGTGAGCTGGTACGGCAAACCGGCGTCATCACGGCCGAAGAGGCGCTGGCGGCCGGGCTTCCGTGGAACTTCGCACCCGTCCTCGATGTGGGGCGGATCCAGCTATGGCCACGCTACTACGAGACATTCGGCGAGGATGCGTTCCTGGCTGGCGAGCTGGGTGCGGAAGTGATCGAAGGCGTCCAGCAGACCGGCCCGGTGGCGGCCACGCTCAAACACTACCTCGGCTACAGCGGTTCGGATGTGGGGCGTGACCGTACGCCGGCCAACCTCAGCGAGCGCGTCGTGCGGGAGCACTACCTGCCGTCGTTCCGGAGGGGCGTCGATTCGGGCGCGAAGAGCCTGATGGTGAACTCCGGCGAGATCGACGGCGAGCCGGTCCACGCCAGCCGGTACTGGCTGACCGATGTGCTGCGGGGAGAGCTGGGCTTCGAGGGCGTCGTCGTTACGGACTGGGAGGACGTGATCTATCTCCACACGCGACATCGCGTCGCTCCCACCATGAAGGCGGCCGTTCGGATGGCGGTCGAGGCTGGCATCGACATGAGCATGACGCCATACGACTTCGACTTCGCCATCCACCTGGCCGAGCTGGTGCGGGAGGGATCGATTCCGGAGAGCCGCATCGACGAGTCGGTGCGCCGGATCCTCACGATGAAGCGCGATCTCCAGCTGTTCGACGACCCCTACCCGGATCCGGCCTGGCTCCCACGGGTCGGCACCGCCGCTGCCCGCGAGACGGCCCGTCGGGCGGCCCGTGAGACCATGACCCTGCTCCAGAATGATGGCGTACTCCCGCTGGCGCCCGGCGCGCGCCTCCTGGTGACCGGCCCGGCGGCGGACGCGCTCACTCCGCTGCACGGCGGCTGGACGCATACGTGGCAGGGCACGGAGCCCGCGTACTTTCCCCCGGGCTCGCCGACCCTGCTCGACGCGATCCGGGCTCGTAGCGGGAATGTCGAGTTCGTCGCCGGATCTGATTTCGACTCGGCGATCGATATCGAGGCCGCGGCGCGTGCGGCCCGGGACGCCGACGTGGCCGTGATCGCGGTGGGTGAGGACGCGTACTCGGAGGGAGTCGGGGACATCACGGACCTGACCCTGTCCCCCGCGCAGCTCGAGCTCGTCCGGGCAGTGCAGGCCACGGGCACCCCGACCGTCCTCGTCCTGGTCCAGGGGCGGCCGCGGGTCATCTCGGCCGTGGCGAGCGCCGCGGCGGCCATCCTCATGGCGTACCAGCCGGGTATGGAGGGGGCCGAAGCCATCGCGGAGGTGCTTTTCGGCGAGCACAACCCGGCGGGCGTGTTGCCGTTTACCTATCCCCGCCACCCCAACGCGCTGGACACGTACGACCACAAGTTCACACAGACGCTGGGCCCCGCGACCGGCAACGAGACGAGCGGATTCAACCCGCAGTTCGCGTTCGGCCACGGCCTGAGCTACACGACGTTCTCGTACAGCGACCTCCGGCTGGGAAGCGCGACGGTGGGATCGACCGACGGCCAGACGGTACAGATCACGGTCACCAACACCGGGGATCGCGCGGGGCAACATACAGTGCTCCTGTTCATCAGGCAGCACTACGCATCCCTGACGCCGTCCGTGCGCCGGCTTCGGGGCTTCGACAAGGTCGATCTCGAGCCGGGCGCGTCGCAGACGGTTAGCTTCGCCCTCACCAGCGATCATCTTGGCTTCGTCGGAAGGGATGGCTCCGTTCTACTGGAGCCCGGCCCGTTCGATGTGATGGTAGGCGACCTGGTCGCGACGTTCGAGCTGACCGGTGCCGGGATGCATACGCTCATCCCCTGAGCACCCGGATCTCACTGGTCCGTGTCGGGGCGGTAGGAGACGGCGATAACCCCGTGGTTATGCCCCAGACCCCACCGCCCCGCCGCAGTTATGGGGTCGACCCATTCCAGTCTGTGGATCGCGCTGGTCGGCACGTTCCGGAGCAGGTCCACCGCGCCCAGGCGCATTCCGTCGATGTACACCTGCACCTCGCCCACCTCACCGAGGATGGTATCCGGGCCGCGTGGCTCGACCCAGCGCGGCCGCAGGGTCCGTACGAGCTCGAACGCGTCCGACCATTGCCCGCGGTCGATCTCCGCGCGGGTGATCCGGTCCGCACCCCCTGCCGCAGCGGATTCCTGCTGCGGCCCGGAGGAAACGCACGCGGCGACGACGATCGGGATGATGATGGTAGGGAAGACCCGAGTTTGACCGGGGCGACGGATGCGTGCCATGGCTCCTCCGGGGACGCGGCGGTCGAGGGGGGCGGCTCGGCGGCCCATTGAGTGAATTTGGCGCCGTGTCAGGGCGCGAACAATGGTCGTATCGCGCCGTTCAAACGCGCGGTTACGGCGGGCAGCCTCACCTTAGGAGCACGCGCTCGATCTCGAAGCCGGCGCTGTCGTTGTCGCCGACCGACCCCTCGGGACCCGGTCGTAGAATGAACTGTAGCCCGTCGAGCCGTTCGAGGTCGATCCTGTCGTGCGTGGTCGCGGACTCCAGCGTATACGGCAGGAAGATGGGATAGGGTCTTGGCAGCAGGGCCAGCGGCACGCGCTGCAGCGAGTCAAGCGATACCTCGATGTCCTGCCACCCGGATGGGAGGGCGATGGTCGTGCCCCATGCCGTGCCGTCGGTCTCCACGAGGGCCAGCTCGAGCGTGCCATCACCAGGCTCGGCGCCGCGCGCCCGTACGTTCAGCACACCATCACGCGCCTCGCCGAGGCGAGCCCGCTGCCCTTCGGGAATGAACGTTCGTATGGCCCCATGGTGCGGCGCCGGCTCGAAGCTTTCCACGACCACGCGGAGGGCCAGCCGGCCGGGGGCCGTTGCACCCACGAAGTCGGCGGCGTACGGCACGTACCCAGCCCGGTGCGGATAGAGGAGGTTCGGCCTGTCGCGGCGGGCATCGAAGAGGATGAGCTTCTCGCCGGGCGCGATCACGGGAACGGACCAGTACTCCCGGCCCACGAAGTCCCATTCCAGGGGGTGACCGCGCACCCCGGACGGGAACGTGGTGGCCCCCTCACTCTCGAACACGACGACGCCGTACTCGATCTCACCGGGAACCAGGAGCCGCTCGGCGACGTCCGCCTCATACTCGTACCCGCCGGCGTGCCGCATCCGGGTGAGCTGCGGCCCACCCTGGCCGATGCGGCGGGCGAACAGCGCCACGGAGTCGGCGGGCGCGTCGGTCACCACGGTGGCGCGCACCCGGTGGGGAGCACCGGCCAGCAGCTCCTCGAACGGCTCATGCCGCACCACGGTCCCGCCTCCGGTCGACGCCGGCGCGATGAAGTCCCGGGGGATGTCGGCGGGGGCGTCGGCGGGGGGGGCGGTGGCGCCTGTCCGTGTGAGGAGGTAGACGCCCGGTCTGGCGTCGAAGGTGCCGCCACGGACGTCCGGCCGGTGGTCGTTGCCCGCGTCGAGAGGCTGGACGTGGAATGCGTCGCCGAGGTCCGGGAGCGCGACGGACATGGGCCAGGTCCGCCACACGATCCGTGACGTCACCCGGTCGAGGCTCGCCCGGGCGAACGGATCGGCCACCCACACGGCATCCGGATACAGCTCGAGCCGCCAGACCCCGTCGTCCAGGCGATCCAGGAAATAGGCGCCCGTACCCTGGTACGACACGAGCGCCGAGGTGCCCACCCCGGCCACGCGCCGCAGCGAAGCCGGTCGCGGCGGCGCGGTCCGCGTGTGGTTGGAGTGGTAGAAGATCGAGTCGGTCACCAGCTCGCTGAGGTCCTCGTCGTAGCTCACCCGGAACGGTCCGAATCGCTCGGTTTCGGGATAGGTCCCGTATGTGTCGCCGCGGGGCAGCCGACGGAACGCCTCGCCCGCGATCATGAAGCTGACGGCCCGCGCCGGTGAATAGACGAGGTTCAGGAAGTGCGTCTGGTAGTCGGTGTTGCTGTACGCGATGGGAAGGGGATCGTACGAGAACTGGGTGGCCCACTGGAAGCCCGCCGCCCGGAACGAGCGGGCCATCGCCGGATAAAGGTAGGAGCCCGGCACGTCGGACGCATCGAACTCGTACACCATCCGCGCCTTGTTCCGACAGTCGGGGAAGTCCGCGAACGGGAGCGGGTACCGGTCGGCGTTCGGCAGCATGTTGCCGCCCAGGCTCGCGTTCCGGACGAGGCCCGTCGGATACCACTGGACACCGACACCGTCGATGGCCGACGCGCATACTGCCCTGGCATTCTCGTCGGTGTAATCCTCGCTGATGTTGTAGAAGATCGGCTTGCGGAAGCCCGCATCCCGCAGCGCGCCCGCCAGGGCGGATACGTACTCCGTGGTGGCCGTCGGCCCACCGGGATGGATAGGCTCGTTGAAGATCTCGACGGCGATGACGCCCGGATCATCACGGTAGGACAGCCCGTTGTAGCGGTTGACGTGGGTGATGAACTGGGCGAGGTAGTTCACCTGGGCCCGTCTCGCTTCGGGATCGGTCGTACTCTCCCCCTTCGTGAAGTAGCCGGAGAAGCCGGTCGTGGGCGGGTCCGGCGCCGGGTATCCCGGTCCCCACCAGGCGATCGGGGTCAGGATCGTCCGGATGCCGTGCTGCTGGAACCTGGCGATCGTGTAGTCGAGCAGCGCCAGGTGGTCGTTGTCGACCAGGTTCCCGTCCCGGTCACTGATCTCGCGGTCCCACACGTGGATGCGGTAGGCGTCGAGGCCGAGCCTGGCCAGGTGCGCGGCGTCCGCGTCGATCGCCGCACGATGATCCGCGCCGATGGACTCGATGGCGCGATACCCGAAGGCGAATGAGGGCGAGTAGTTGACGCCGAACAGGGCGACCTCGTCGCCGAAGTCCGTCCAGCGCATGACGCCGTCAGGATCGACGGCGAGGGAATCCGCTTGCTGCGCCGCGGTCGTCGTCGGGCTGACCAGGGCGAAGGCCAGTGCTCCGGCCAACGTCCAGCCGCGGCGCCACGCGCCCTGCGATCGCGTCAGGAGCAGCCTGGCCGACTTGAGAACCACCATGGAGATGGTATAGGCGGCCACACTCCTGCGCGTCAAGGCGGCGGCGCAGCGATGTGACACGAAGGGCTCGTCGATCGTCTCCTGATGGAACATGACACCAGGAACGGGTGCCCGGCGGTGGGCGGTTGGCTCGCGGGCACGGCACGCAGGTTCCTGCCGCACGCGAGGTTACCATGGACCGTCCGCTGCACGAATGTTTCGATGGCGACTGCGCCCCGAACGACCTCTCCCCGGAGCAGCGCCGCGAGCTTTCCAGGCTGGAGGCGTTGATCGAGTCGGCGACAGGGCCTATTCGGACCGCCCCCGTGCCCGACCTGACCGCTCGGGTGATGATGTCCATCGCGGCTACCGAGGTGGACCCGCCGCTCGTCGTCAGGGCCGAGGCCGCGGCGAGGGGATTCATGGATTGGCTCTGGACGCCGCGAAACGTGCGGCTACGGCCCGCCTACGGCGCCATTCTCGCCATGGTCTGGCTCCTCGCTGTGGTCGCCGCGCCGCCCCTTCCCTCGACACCGGCGTCCCCGCAGGCCGATGCCGGCATGGTCGGCCCGCCCGAGATCTACGTTCAATTTCGCGTAGAGGCCCATGGCGCTACTCAGGTAGCGCTGGCCGGCACGTTCACGGGGTGGAGGCCGGAGTATGCGTTACGTGAGGCCGAGCCTGGTGTCTGGTCGATCCTGCTTCCGCTCCGTCCGGGAGTGCACGACTACGCGTTCGTCGTGGACGGCCACGAGTGGGTGACCGATCCGCACGCCTTCCAGATTGACGACGGGTTCGGTGGGGTAAACAGCCGCATCGCCCTCCCCACACCCTCGCCGCGCACTCTTCGGTCATGAGGCGACGGTTCTGCGGGTCCGCTCTCACGTTCCTGCTCCTTGCAGTCGCCGCCTCGCCGGCAGCTGCCCAGGGGTGGACCCTCGACGCCTACGCAGGCCGCGCGGAGTATGATCAGGTGGCTGCCAACGTCGGGACCATGAACGGCGTGCTCGGACTCCGCTACCGAGGACCGGGTGGAGGATGGTTCTACGTGTCAGCCGCCGCACCCTTCGCCTCCAATGATGTCTCCTGGGGGGCCTCGGGCCTGGGCCACCGAATCGCGCTGGCAGGCCGGAACGTGGTGGCCGGCGTGGATGTCGGCGCGCACGGCTACGCGTACAGGGAGCCGAACACAGCTACGATCGGCGCCGGCGCCACGACGCAAGCCCTGCCGTTCGTGGCGGTCGAGCGCGGTGTCGCCCGGCTGGAAGTACGGTCCGGTCTGCTGCATTACGCGTCGACGTTCGGGGGCACGGCCCAATCGAGGACACTCCACGATTCCGGCGCCCGGCTGGCCGTGAGGGGTGCGCTCCCGCTGGAACTCGTGGCGGAAGCCAGGCATGCGCGGGCCGAAGGGGCCAGCTACCCGTACGTGGGGGCGTCCGTCTCGATGCGACATGGGCTCGGCGACGCCTGGGTGTCCGGCGGACAATGGTTCTCCACCGACATTCCCGACCTCTCCTGGGGCTTCGGTGCAAGCCTCGGGCTGGGCCAGCAGGCGGAGGTGTGGGCGTCCGTCCAGGAGGAATCGTCGCATCCGCTGTATTGGAACGATTCGAGGCAGAGCTGGACCATCGGAGTGAGCCGTCGCCTGGGTAGGGTTGTCCGCGCGCAAGCGCCGGGGCCGCCTGCCGCGCAGCCGTCCGCCGGCCGGGTGACGTTCCGGGTACCCGTGTCGGAGAGCGCCGCGGCACCCTCCGTGGCCGGCGACTTCACCGGGTGGTCTCCGGTCCCGATGGTCCGAACCGGCGCGTACTGGACCCTGACCCTCCAGGTGGGGCCCGGCTACCACAGGTACGCGTTCCGTAGCGTGGAAGGGGACTGGTTCGTCCCTGAATCGGTGTCGGGTCGCCGGGACGATGGGTTCGGCGGCCACGTCGCCATCCTCGTGGTGCCGTAGACATGAACAAAGCGATTGCGTTCGCCCGCGTCGGGCGCATGGACGAGTCCGAGTCCGATCGGGAGCTTGTCACCGCGGTGCTCACTGGTGACAAGGAGGCATACGCCGTACTGGTGCGCCGCCACCAGGAACGCCTGTATCGCCATGCGCTCGGCATGGTCCTGGACCCCGATGTTGCCGCGGACCTGGTCCAGGATTCGTTCGTGAACGCATACCGCAGGCTCAACAAGTGCCGGGATCGCTCCAGCTTCGCCACCTGGCTCCATCGTATCGTGCGGAACCGCTGCCTGGACCACCTGAAGGAGCGCCGCAGGAAGGATCTGCCGCTGGACGATCACCTCCAGGTCGCGTGGTTCGGGGCCGGGCCCGAGTCGGATCTCGATCGCCGCATCCTGGGCGAGATGCTGGATGGCGCGCTGGCCCGGCTGCCCGGGCCGCAACGTGAGGCCTTCCTCCTCAAGCATGTCCAGGAGCTCACATACGAGGAAATGGCAGAGGTTACCGGCGCTTCCATGAGTGCGCTACGCATGCGAGTCCTCCGGGCCAGGGAGGCGCTGCAATCGATTCTCGGAACAGAGCGTGACACGGCGGTGGCCGGGATGTGATCCTCGACCGCTTCCGTTCGTCTCTAATGCAGAGCACGGTGCTCACCGTCGTGAGACCACAGTCAGAAACACCACCGAGTGAAGGAGCAATCATGAGAAAGCGAATCGTACCGGCTCTGGCCCTGTTCGCGCTGCTACCGGTGGCGCTCCAGGCGCAGAGCGCAGAAGACCGGATCGAGGCCGCGAAGGTCCGCGCGCAGAGCGCCGGGATCCCCGTTGCGCTGCTCGACAGCAAGATCGACGAGGGCAAGGCGAAGGGCGTACCGATGGATCGTATCGCCGTGGCCATCGAGCGGCGGGCCGCGGCGCTGGTCCAGGCCCATTCGGCGATGGCGGTGGACGGGCAGGCGCTCAGCGAGGCCGACCTGGCCGCCGGCGCGGATGCGCTCGGCTCCGGCGTCAGCGAGGCCGTGCTGGCCACGATCAGCGACGTCGCTCCTCAGGAGAGGCGCGCCGTGGCGATCACGGCGCTCACCGAGCTCGTCGCGATGGAAGTCGCTCCCGAGGAGGCACTCGAACGGGTCATCGAGGCGCTCGAGCGAGGGCCCGATGCCCTGGCCAGCCTGCCCGGGCAGGCGTCCGAGGCTCGCGACCGTCGTGGGCCCCCGGCCGGCGTAGGACCGGCTGGCGGTATCCCGGTTGGTGTGCCCGCCGCGGTTCCCGCGCCAGGGCAGGCACCCGGCGCGGCCAATCCAGCGGGACCCGGCAGGCCTGATGGCGTCGGACGCCCGGGCGGTTGACCGGTCGATCCTCCGATGCGCAGAGGGCCGCCCGCAAGGGCGGCCCTCACTGCATCCGCCTCGACGCTTTCACCAGCCGCTCATCGTCGACGAGCACTGAGGCGTTTCACCACTTGCAGCCCGGCCGGCAGAGGCGCACACTCAGCGACCATGGAGACCCAGACGTTCGATCAGCTCAGCACCCTCCTGTCGTCCGTCTTCGCGGTACAGCCCGGCGAGGCCTGGCTGACGATCATGGTGGACCTGCCCGACGCGCGGATGTCCGACAACGAGGCATGGCTCGATCGCCGCCGGATCGCCCGCGGCTGGTTCGAGCTCCTGGATTCCAATCGGCACCGGCTCCCATTCTCCGCCATCGTGTTCTGCACGTATCCGAACGTGGGCAGCAACAACAACGAGCTGCCGGACACGGTTACGGTCACGGTGGGCGGCGACGGGCAGGCGACGCCCGGGGAGGCGGAGGCGATGCAGCTGGGCGCCGTGCTCGGCTCGTCCAGCGTGGTGCTCGCGCCGACCGAGTTGTCGGCGACGGCGCCGCTCAAGCTTCTGGCGAAGGAGTACGGCTTTCGCGGGGCCACGCTGCCGGGTTTCTCCCGCGCGATGATTCCCGCGCTGATGCTGGATTACGAGCAGGTCAACGCCCGGGTGATGGAATTCAAGGAGCGGATGGACCGTGCGGACGGCTTTGCCGTCTCGATGGCCGCATCGGGGCAATCGTTCGCCGCCTTGTTCGACCTGCGGTTCAGGATGGGCCATGCCAGCGGCGGGCTGATGCGCCAGGCGGGCATGGTGGGGAACCTGCCTTCCGGCGAGGCCTACGTGGTACCGTACGAGGGGGAGCGTGAAGGGGAGCCCAGCCGGACGGCCGGCGAGCTGCCGGTCCAGTTCGGCGACGAGATCGTCGTCTACCGGATCGAGGGGAACAGGGCAGTGGCGGTGGTGACCTCCGGCCCCTCATCCGACGCGGAGCGGAGACGGCTTCAGGCCGAGCCCGCGTATGGGAACATGGCGGAGGTGGGGATCGGCGTCCTGGGTGAGTGGGGCGTCCAGGCGGTGGGGGTGACACTGCTGGACGAGAAGCTGGGCCTGCACATCGCGTTCGGGCGGAGCGACCACTTCGGCGGTGTCACGGGCCCCGCGTCGTTCAGGGAACCGGCGAACGTGGTTCACATCGACCGGGTCTACGTGGAGTCGACGCAGCCGGACATCCAGGTCCGCGAGGCGTCGTTCGAATACACGGACGGAACGCGGGAGGTCATCATCACGAACGGCCGGTACGTGGTATGATCACCGGACGAGGTGGAGACGCTCCTGGCGTCGGAGGACCCAGTGACGTTCACCCTCCGCGTCGAGGCGCGCCTCTTCCTCCAGCGCCATCCGTACGGGCTGGCCGTCCCACTCGGGGACGGGTGTGGTGGCCTGGAGCTCGATGGAGAACCACGTGTCGGGTCGGAGAGGGACGTCACCACGGGCGGGAACGCCATCCTGGCGGTCCCACAGTCCGATGGTCGGGCCCGCGCCGTGGCCGTGGTCTCCAATGGGATGGGTGTAGATGGTGCCATCGATGCCCGCCTCGCGCATGCGGGCGCGCGCCGCCGCCAGGACCTGATTCCCGGTTCGGCCGGGGACCATCTCCTCGAGCAACAGATCCTGTAGCCGATTGGCGACATGGAGCGCGGCGGCGAGCCCTGCCGGCGGTTCGGCCTCACCGTCGCGGAGCACGTATCCCATGTGCTGCGTGTCCGTGTTCAGGCCGAGCGCAGTGATACCGAAGTCAGTATGGAGGACATCGCCTCGCCGGATGACCGGGTTGGCCGAGTCCTCCATCGCGACCCCGTGCCGCTGCACGCTAACGGAAGGCTGGAACCATGTGCCGAGCCCGAGATCGTTGGTGCTCTGACGTAGCCACCAGACCACGTCCTGGGTCGTCGTGACGCCGGGCGTAATGACGCGGTCGCTGAACGCCGTCGCGATGATCTCATGCGCCAGCTCCTGCATGCGCACGTAGGTGGGCAGCATCTCCGGGATGCGCTCCTCGACGTACTGGACCGCGAGCATGGGCCGCCGCACCACCCGTTCCAGGTAGTCGGGCCCGAGGGCGGTCTGAAGCTGCTCCCACTCGCCGGCGGTCAGCCCATCCGCGAAGTGGTGCTCGTGGGAGATGTTCACGGCGATGGTCCGCGGGTCCCTCTCCCGCACGATGGGTGTGAGGAGGGTCCATTGCTCGGGCCCGAACGGTTCTGCCATTCTGCGCTCGACGCCAGCGGCCCCCTCCTGCGCTGCCGGGTCACGGACCACCGTGTACAGGCCGCCCTGCGATGTGCCGCCGATGGCGATCCGCTCCACCCCGCGCTCCGGACCGTGGTCATGGAACACGTAGATCGTGCGCCGCCGGGCGGCCATGGTCGTCGGGGACACCAGGGAGAAGAAGACCGGGTCCTCGTTGTATTCCCGCATGGGAAGAATCCACATCTCGACGCCGTGCTCGCGCATCAGCCGGGGAAGCACGCGCTCGAGGCGGTGCTCCAGCCATTCCTGCTGGATGGCCGCCTGCTCCCGTAGCGTGCCCAGCGGGTGCTCGGCCCGGGCACTTCCTTCCGTCGCCTGGCCCGGGAGAGGCTCGGCGCCAAAACCGCCGACCGCCCCGACCATGGCCACGGCGATGATCGCGGAAGCCCGCCTTGTGTTTCGGCTCCGAACGGGGCGGATGCGTGACGGGCTGCTTTGCATGAGGCCTCACCGGAAGCGATCGGTGGATCATTCGGTTCGCGATATGACGGTGGCCAATCTGGCGAGCGGGCGCACACCGAACAATGGCGGGGTCAGGCCAGCACGCTCTCGATCGCTTCCGCCGCCCCGGTTGCCCCGGGCTCGGCGCGGAGGTGCGCGGCAATGTCTTCCGCCCGGTCCCAGTACGCCGGCTCCTCGATGAGCCGGCGCAGCTCCCGTTCGAGGCGGTTGGGGCGATACCGCCCGGCCGAGAGGGTGCGCGCGACGCCCAGGCGCCGAGCCCGGCGGCCGTTGTCGGGCTGATCGTGGGAATGTGGAACCACGAGCATGGGTCGGCCTGCCCACAGCGCCTGGTGAAGCGTCCCGGCGCCGCCCTGATGGACGGTCAGGAGGGCTCGGGGGAACAGGGCGCCGTGACGCGCGAAGTCGGCGATGAACACCCCAGCAGGGATCGGTCGGGGGCGGTTCTCGGCGTGCGGTCCGGCCAGAAGGACCGCGCGTCGCCCCAGCCGTTCGGCAACCGTGGCGCTCACCTGGTAGAAGGAGCCGGCGGCCGCCACGGCGGCGGAACCCAGCGTAAACACAAGCGGGGGAGCGCCTGCCTCCAGAAACGACTCGAGCGCCGGGTCGAGGGTGTCGGGGCCGGGGCCATTGTACAGAATCGGGCCCGTCACGACGACACGCGCCGGCCAGTCCGGTTGCGGGTCTGCGAGGAGGCGGGAGAACAGGCCGAGTACCAGGTGCGGCGAGTGCTGCCCCTCCATGAGCGGGTTCGCTCCGGCCGGGAGCCCACGCGAGGCCCGGAACCGCAGCACCGGCTCAGCCCACTGCATCGTGATCCGTTGGGTCAGACGTCGGAACATTCGACTCAGGGCGGGCGACCGCGAGGTGAGAGCGTGGAGCCAGGGTGCCGGCGCGGGCACCATCGGGTCGTGGACCGAAAAGAACGACACCGGAGCCAGCGCGGTCGATGCCCACGGCAGCGTCGTCTCCTCCGCCACGATCGGCCCCGCCAGCACCGCCGGGTGCGAGACCAGGAAGTCCGCCCCCTCCACCGCGGCATGCAGGTCGGTCGTGGAGTCCGCCAGGCTGGGGACCAGCACGTCCTTGAACAGCACCCGCGTGCCCCACGCTGGATCCATGATCCGGGCCACCATCCGCCGGTCGTTGACATCGACATCGGGGCGAACGGGACGGAACAGCAGACCCTCCCGCTCCACCACCTCCCGGTAGGCGCCGGGAAGGGCCAGCACCGGCTCATGTCCCCTGGCTCGCAGCGCCAGCGCAAGCCCGATCATGGGGTTGACATCTCCGTACGAGCCAAAGCTCGTGAGGACAATACGCGCCATGAGCAGGGGCAACGCGACAGTCGTTCCACTTCGCGCTACCCATGCTCGGCGCGACGGTGTCCGGCTCGCAAAGCGCGCGCATCAGGCTTGCGATAATCAGCGCCGTTGCACACGATTCAAGGATTGTCCGTCCGTGATCCGGCGCTTTATACCCTATGCCGAAAAGAAAATCCGTGCGACGACCTGCACCGCGGCCGTGGGGTGTCATTCGCGACTTCAGGCAGGTCTGTTCGATCGCGGCCATCCTGCTCCTGGTCGCGACCTGCGACGGCAGCCCAATTGATCCCATCGTCCCAGAGCCGCCGGTGGCGTCATCGCTGGGTCCGTACACGGGCCAGGAGGG
>CAYXJH010000013.1:0-23426 GCA_964465415.1 uncultured Gemmatimonadaceae bacterium | reverse complement strand
AGCCGGCCGGCTTTCTGATCCATCAGCGCGGCCTGCGCGTAGAGCGAGGCAATGTGCAGCCGCACGTCCGGCGTGTCGGGATAGTAGGGAGGCAGCGGCGCTCGGGCCGGGTCGCGGTCTTGAGAGTGGGTGGCTCCGCGCCCGGCTCCACGAGCTGGACCGCCTTGTCCCCGCCCTTCCGGGCCTTCCGGATCAGGGATGCGGCGCTATCCGTGACCTCGGCCCCCTTCTCGAGCCACGCATCAACCTTTGCCAGGTCCATGGTCAGGAAGGCCGGCCGCGTGCGCGGATTGTAGAAGCCCACCTCGTCGATGTAGGCGCCGTCCCGGGGCGCCGTGTTCGGCATGACCACCACGCGGTAGTAGGGTTGCTTCTTCCGGCCCACGCGCCGGAGTCGGATCCTCACGGACATTTGTACCTCGATCCTCGGTCTGTCTCTGTTTCCGGTACCGGCCAACCGGCCGGATCGGCCCTGCTCACCTCGATCAACGCGGGATCGGCAGGCCGGGGAACCCGCCCCCGGACCCGCCCAATCCGCCGCCCATCATCCCACCCAGCCCCATCTTGCGCAGCTGCTTCATCATCTTCTGCATCTGCTGGAACTGCTTCATGAGCTGGTTCACTTCCTGGACGCTGCGCCCCGACCCCTTCGCGATGCGGGCCCGGCGCGTACCGTTCAGGATCTTCGGGTGCGCCCGCTCCTTCGGCGTCATCGACAGGATGATCGCCTCAATGTGCTTCAGACGCTTCGGATCCACCTTCGCGTTCTTCAGCATCTTCTTGTCCACGCCAGGCAGCATTCCCAGCAACCCCTCGAGCGGCCCCAGCTTCTGCATCTGGCGAAGGGCGCCCAGGAAGTCCTGGAGGTCGAACTGGCCGTCCTCCGCGACCCGCTTCTGGAGGCGCTCCGCCTCTTCCATGTCGAACGCCTGCTGCGCCCGCTCCACCAACCCCACCACGTCGCCCCGCTGGAGGACGCGGTCCGCCATCCGGTGCGGATCGAACACGTCCAGCGCGTCCGGCCGCTCACCGACCCCGATGAACTTGATCGGGACCCCCGTCATTCCCTTGATGGACAGCGCCGCCCCACCCCGCGCGTCACCGTCCATCTTCGTCAGGACCACCCCCGTCAGCCCCAACGCCTGGTCGAAGCCCTCGGCGATCTTCACCGCCTCCTGCCCCGTCATCGCGTCCGCCACCAGCAGGACCTCCGTCGGCGCGGTCGCCTCCCGCACCACACGGAGCTCCTCCATCAGCGCCTCGTCGATCTGGAGCCGGCCCGCCGAGTCCAGGATCAGGACCCGGTGCCGATCGCTACGCGCACGCTCCAGCGCACGCTCCGCGAGACGGCCCACCTCCTTCTCCGTCCGGTCGGAGAATACCGGAACGTCGATCTGGCCGCCCAGCGTCTCCAGCTGATCGATCGCAGCCGGACGATACACGTCGAGCGCCGCCAGCAATGGCTTCTTACCCTCGCGGGCCAGGCGGCGCGCCAGCTTCGCGGCGGTCGTGGTCTTACCCGACCCCTGCAACCCCACCAGCAGCACCACCGTTGGCGGAACCGCGGCCGTGCCCAGGCCCCCGCGCTCATCGCCCAGCAGCCGGACAAGCTCGTCGTGGACGATCTTCACCACCTGCTCGCCGGGCCTGACCGAGCGAAGCACCTCCTCGCCCACGGCCTTTTCCCGGACCCGTTCCAGGAAGTCACGGGCGAGCTGGTAGTTCACGTCCGCTTCCAGCAGCGCGCGCCGGATCTCCCGGAGCCCCTCGTCGATCATCGACTCCGTGAGCAGACCGCGCTGCTTCAGCCGGCCGAGTACGCCGTCCAGCTTTTCCGAAAGCTCGTCGAACATCCCGAGCACCGAGTATGCGGAAACAGGCCGGCGCGGGACATCCGCCCGCCGCCGGCAGTCAAAGAGCCTATAAAGGTAGGCGTTGGGGCCCGATCCCTCAAGCCCCGACATACGAGGCCGGTCGAGCGGGTGGGCTCAGCCAGCCACGCGGATGATCTGCTCGCGCTGGGTGCCGACTGAAACGATATCGAGAGGCACGTCCGCCAGCTCCTCGAGGCGGTGCATGTAGCGGCGTGCGTTGTCCGGCAGGTCTTGCAGGGCGCGGGCGGCCGTGGTGTCGGCCTTCCAGCCTGGCAAGGTCTCCAGGACCGGCTCCGCGCTGCCCAGGCGGGTCAGGTCGTCAGGGAAGTCCTGGTGATGCTCACCCTCGATGAGGTACCCCGTGCAGATCCGGATCTCATCGAGGGAGTCGAGCACGTCGAGCTTGGTGAGGGCGAGGCCGGTCAGGCCGTTGACGCGCGCGGCGTACCGGACGACGACGGCGTCGAACCAGCCACAGCGTCGCGGCCGGCCGGTGGTCGCGCCGTACTCGCCGCCCAGCTCGCGGAGCCTCTCGCCCAACTCGCCGTGGATCTCCGTGGGCAGGGGCCCGCTGCCCACCCGGGTCGTGTACGCCTTGACGACGCCGAGGACGGTATCGAGAGCGGTGGGCCCGATGCCGGTGCCCGTGGCGGCGCCCGCGGCCGTCGTGTTGGAGGAGGTGACGAAGGGGTAGGTGCCGTGGTCGATGTCCAGGAGCGCGCCCTGCGCGCCTTCGAGGAGGACGCGGCGCCCGGCGCGTAGGGCCTCATCGATCTCACGGCCCGTGTCGGTCACCAGCGGGAGAAGTCGTTGGCGTGCGTCCAGCAGCCGGGACAGGAGCGCATCCAGGTCGACCGGCTCGACACCGGTGGAGGCCAGTCGCTCGTTCGCCGCGCCCGCGCTCGCGCGGAGCAACGCCTCCGCCTGACGAGGATCACGGAGGTCGGAGACGCGCAGGCCGCGGCGGGCCACCTTGTCCTCGTACGCGGGTCCGATCCCCTTCCCCGTCGTGCCGATCTTCTCGCTGCCTCGGCGTTGTTCGCTGGCCCGGTCGAGGCGCTTGTGATAGTCCAGGAGGAGGTGGGCGCGGCCGCTGATACCGACCCGACCCTCCGCATCGATCCCGCGGCGCTCCAGGCCGTCCAGCTCGTTGAAGAACTGCTCGAGATCCAGCACCACGCCATTGCCCAGCAGACATCGCTTGCCGGGGTGCAGGATGCCGGACGGGATCTGGTGGAGGATGAACTCATCGCCGGCCACATCCACCGTATGGCCCGCGTTGGCTCCGCCCTGGTAGCGGGCAATGATGTCGGCATCGGCCGCCAGCACATCGACGATCTTCCCCTTGCCCTCGTCGCCCCACTGGGCGCCGACGACCACCGTGCATCGATCTTGTCTCTCCATGCCGGGGACTATGAGCCGGCGGCTCGTGAGCCCGCAAGGTGTGACGCCTTCTGATCGCGCAGCAGGTGCATGGCCGCGGTCAGGAGAGTGGCACCGTCGGCCGCGCCCGAGCCATCGATGCGAGACGGATCGTCCGTTCGCCGGTGCACGCGCAGCAGGGATCGCCAATCGCCGCGCAGCAGGGTCAGGGACGGAATGCCCCACGCCGCGATCGGGACGTGGTCTACGGGCAGGGTGCGCGGCAAAGTGCGCCGCCGGACCGGCAGGTCGAGGGCGACCCCGGCCGTCAGCAGCGCGGCAGCCAGCTGGGGCGCGGACCCGGACCGGCGGATGCCGTAGCCTTCGGCGATATAGAACGCGCCATGGTCATCGAGACCATCCACGTTGATGACACCCTGTACGGGCGGAAGCTCCGACGCCACGGCCCGGGCGCCCGCCAGCCCGAGCTCCTCGCCGTCCGTCAGCAGGAACGCCACGTCGCCGATTTCCCCGAGGCCGCGCGCCACGGCGAGGAGAGCGGCCAGACCGCTCGCGTTGTCCAGCGCGCCTGGCGAATCGTTGCCGGCCCAGCTGAGGGCGAGGGCCAGGCCCGAGAGCAGGAGGATGATGCCGGCGAGGAGGGTTAACCCCGTGAAGCGGAGTTCTTCGCCCGCGAACCACAGGGCCGCGAGGACGACGAGGCCGACCCAGGCGACCAGGGCCGCGACCAGCGCCGCCGTCCTGCCCAGCGTGGGCACGAGCTGGGACTTGCTGTCCCGGTGCGCCATGAGGACCCATCCGGGTGTCGTCCCCGGCTTCCGGAACAACAGGTTCGTCGACTCCACGCGGCCCCAGGGCAGGCGCTGGAGGGTGCTATCAAGGGTCAGCCACGGGAGCACGGCCAACCCGAGTGCGGCGGCCAGGACGAGCAGCGCCGCAGCGGGAAGGTCCGCGAGGATAAGGCCGGTTCCGAGCAACGCCCCGAGGCAGAGGACCGCGCCCGCGGTGCTGAGCCCGAACCGGCCCGGCCATTCGGAGAACGAGAACGGCAGCGCCTTCGTCTGGTAGCCCAGCGCCTCGAAGCGCGCACGCAGGTCCGCCTCCACTTCGGCCGCCTGCTCGGTGCCGGTCAACCGCGGCCGGGCAATGGCCCGGAGATCGGCATGCACACGGGAGCGGTCCGCGCGATCCAGGTCAGCGAGCCTCGCCCGCGCGGCATCAATGTCGAAGGGCATGGCGTCCCCGGTTGCGGCGACCTCGGTCGCGTCAGATCAACCGGGCCTCCCGCATCACCCGGGCCACGATGTCCCTGTCCCTCGATCCCAGAGGTCGAAGGGGAAGCCTGGGGGGACCGCCATGCCAGCCCATGAGGTCGAGCCCGACCTTCACCCCGCGCGCGCCGAACGCGCCGACGATCTGCTTGTGGGCCGGGGCAAGTCGCTCCTGGATGCGGCCGGCCTGCTGCAAGCGGTCCGCGCGGAAGTGGTCGATGAGCCGGCCATACGGCTCCGGCGCCAGCAGTCCGAGCGCCAGGACCCCCCCTGCTGCTCCCAGCTCGAGCGCGGCGTAGAGCAGCGCCCCGTTCCCGATGAACAGCCGGCAGCCGTTCTCGCACGCGCCCGTGAACTCTGCGAACCGCTTGAGGTCGCCCGACGAGTCCTTGATACCGGCGATGTTGGGGTGCCGTGACAGCTCCGCTACGAGCCCGGCCTCGATCGTCACGTGGGTGAAGCGCGGCATGTGATAGACCACGACCGGGATCGGCGAGGCCTCGGCCACGGCCACATAATGGTCGCGCAGGTCGCCGGGGCTCAGGGCCACGCCGAAATAGGCGGGCGGGTGCACCAGCACGGCGTCCACGCCGGCGGCCCCGAACCGGCGGGCGAGCCGGATCACGCTGCGGGTGGACTCTCCACCGGCTCCGGCGATGAGGGGCCGTGCCGGCGGAACCACGTCCCTGGCATAATCGGCGAGGCGCACCATCTCGTCCTCGTCCAATAGCGCGCCCTCGCCCGTCGAGCCGAAGAGGACGAACCCGTTGATGGGCGTCTCCAGCCAGCGCCGGATGTTCTCGCGGAAGTTGACTGGCGCGATGTCGCCGGTGACCGGATCGAAGGGTGTGGTAACCGGTACGATCAACCCGGCCAGCCAACCTCGTTGATCAGGCAAGCGTCCTCAGCTGGAGCTCGAAGTCCGACGGGTGCGTGGCCGCCGCCTTCGCGATCTCGAACTCCACCACGTCGTTCGCCACCAGATCCATGAGATGCTGGTCGAACGTCTGCGACCCGTACTGCTCCCGGCCCTCGGCGATCAACTCCGCGATCTCCTCGGTCCGATGCGGGTCCCGGATCAGCTCCTGGATCGTGGGCGTGGCGCGCATCACCTCGACGGCGGCGATCCGGCCCTTGCCATCCTTGCGCGGGATCAGGCGCTGGCTGACCACACCCACGACCGTCTCGGACAGCCGGACCCGAACCATGTCCTGCTCGTCGGGCGGGAACACCGAGATGATCCGACTCAGCGTCTTGACCGCGCTCTGCGTGTGGAGCGTCGAGAAGACCAGGTGGCCGGTTTCGGCCGCCTTCAGGGCGATGTCGATGGTCTCCGTGTCTCGCATCTCGCCGACCAGGATGGAATCCGGGTCCTCGCGGAGGGCCGCGCGGAGTCCCTTGTTGAAGCTCTCCGTGTCCGTGCCGATCTCGCGCTGCGTGATCGAGCTCTTGTTGTCGCGGTGCAGGAACTCGATGGGATCTTCCAGCGTCAGGATGTGCTGGGACTGATGCCGGTTCACATGGTTGATCATGGCGGCGAGCGTCGTGCTCTTCCCGGCACCCGTGACGCCGGTCACCAGCACCAGCCCGCGGCTCGTCAGCGCCACCTCCCCCAGGACGGGGGGCAGCTCGAGGTCCTCGATGGTCGGAACATCGAATGGGATCACACGCATGACGATTCCCAACGTGCCGCGCTGTCGAAACAGGTTGACCCGGAACCGGCCGATCCCGGTCGCGCCCCATGAGCAGTCATAGTCGCGCAACTTGTCGATGTTGCCCTTCTCCCACTCCGGGACGAGCTGCTGCGCCAGCTGGCGCGTCTGATCAGGCGGCACGCGCTGCTTCGTGATCGGGACGAGCTTGCCCATGATCCGAGCGCGGATGTAGTCGCCTGCCTTCACGTGGATGTCGGACGCGCCGCGCTGAATGGCGCCCTTGAGAATTTCGATCATCAGCCTTCCAGAGTTCGGGGGTCCGCCGTGCCGCCCAAGTTAATAGCCCGCCCGCTTGTCGACCACGTTGAGGAGCGGCTCGCCTTGGAGGTACCGGGCTATGTTGTCCAGAATCAACGCCGTCTCCCGCTCCCAGAAGTGGGGTGTGTAGGAGGAGATGTGCGGGGTGATCAGGAGATTCGGCGCGTCGCGCAAGGGGTGATCGGCGGACAACGGCTCCTCAGTGAAGACATCCAACGCGGCGCCGCGGATCCCGCCCTCCCTCAGCGCGGCGGCCAGGGCGGCCTCGTCGATCACTCCGCCGCGCCCCACATTGATCAGGACCGCGTCCCGGCGCATCCGCCGGATCTCGGCCTCGCCGATCAGGCCACGGGTATCGGACGTCTCCGGAACGCTCAGGACGACATGATCGCTCGCCTCCAGGAGACGCGCCAGGGAGTCCGGGCCGGTCAGCACCTCGACGCCTTCGAGACCTTCCACCGCCGCGGCCGTGCGCCTCGTCCCGAGCACGCGCGAACCCAGCGCGACCGCGCGCCGAGCCACGTTCCGGCCGATCCCACCCAGCCCCACGATCCCCACGGTGCTCCGCCCCAGCTCGCGGGCCGGGGAGTCTGCCAGGTCGAGCGACGACCGGTCCCAGGCCCGACGCCGCTGCGCGTCCAGCGCCACATCGAGACCACGGGCGAAGTACAACAGGTAGGCGATGACCGTTTCCGCGACCGGCGGGCCATGGATGCCCGCCGAATTGGTGAACAGGATATCCCGCTTCAGAAGGTCCCGGGTCAGCGCCGCGCCCACCCCCGCGGATCCGGTGTGGATCCATCTCAGCCCCGAGCCGGCCCGAACCAGCTCCGCGGGCACGCCGAAACCCAGGTACACCTCGGCGGTTCGGACCGCCTCCAGCGCCGCGGGCGACGCTACGGTCCCACCGTCACCTGCCGACGTGGTCGGCGCATCCGGTACCACCACCTCCCAACCGGACGGGAGCGCGCTCCGGACCCGGCCCGCCACCCAGTCCGGAATCGCGAAGATCGGGCGATCCTCCGACAGGTCCAGAACCAGACGACGCATTCAGCGGCGGACGACCGTTCGCACGCCGTCGATCTCGAGCAGCCGATCGACCAATCGGGAGGTCAGCCGACGATGTCCAGACACGTGGTACGTCAGAGTCACCTCGGTCTCGGTCCTCTCCGCCTCCATGATCTCCAACTCGAGCGGGTCGTCCATGACCGCTTCCACCATCTCGACGATGCGCGGGTCCCTGCCCATCGTAACCCGTAGCACCACTTCACGATGGCGGATGAGCACCGGCTCGAGCTGACCGAGCACCAGTAGCGCGATGACCACGAGCACGGTCGCACCCACGGCTTCTGCGTACGCCTCCGCGCCCACCGCCATGCCGATCGCGGCGACCACCCACAGCGTAGCTGCCGTCGTGAGGCCTACCACGCCGCCTCGCGACTGGATGATCGTACCGGCCCCCAGGAACCCGATACCGCTCACGATCTGCGCCGCGATCCGTCCCGGGTCCGCCATCGCCATCGGGTCCGCCGCGCGGGCCACCGATATCGACAGCTCCGTCAGCAGCGCCGCGCCCACACAGATCAGGAGATTGGTCCGGAAGCCCGCCGGCTTGCCGCTCCACTCGCGTTCCAGCCCCACGACCCCGCCCAGGGCCGCCGCGAGCACGAGGCGGCCCAGCAAATCCAGCCGGAGCCAGGCCAGCTCAGACGCGAGTAGCGTGGACACCGCGCCGTGACCCGTTACCCGAGACGCGAGACCCGAAACTCGAAACCCGCGACTCGTGTCTCGTGTCTCGTGTCCCGCGTCTCGCGTCCCGTAGCCCGCCTAGTCATTCAACCTCCTCAGCTCTTTCAGCAGCCCGGTCTTGTCCTTCGTCTTCGCGTCGACCTCCTTGATGACACGAGCGGGCTGGCCGGCGACGACGGTGTTCGAAGGCACGTCACCGGTCACCACGGCGCCGGCGGCTACCACCGACCCCTTTCCCACCCGGACGCCCTCGAGCACCACGGCATTGGCGCCGATGAGGACCTCGTCCTCGATCACGACGGGCGACGCGCTCGGGGGCTCCAGGACTCCTGCCAGCACGGCGCCCGCGCCCACGTGACAGTCGCGGCCCACGAGCGCGCGAGCGCCTATCACGCAATTCATGTCGAGCATGGTGCCGTCCCCGACCACCGCACCGATGTTCACCACCGCGCCCATCATCCCGATGACCCGCTCCCCGATCTCGGCGCCCTCCCGGATGATGCAACCGGGCTCGATCCTCGAGCCCACGGTCTTGAGGTCCAGCAGTGGAATCGCGGAGTTCCGTCGGTCGTTCTCCAGGTGCTGGTACCGGATGTTGGTGGCGGCACCCAACACCGCCTGGACCCGCTCCCACTCGCCGATCAGGATCGTCGTCTCGGGACCGGCCGGAAAGACCTTCAGCTCGTCGTCCGCCTCCACGGACCACGGGCCGTCGTGCCGGACATGTACGGTGACGGGTGTCCGCTTTCGTGCGTTCGCGATGATGTCGCGGATCTGTTCGTAGTCCATGTTCCTCAGCCCTGGAAATCGAGAACGTGCGCCATCGTGTACCGACCCGGACCCTGGCCGGCCAGCCAGCGCGCCGCGACGAGAGCGCCCTCCGCGAACAGCTCCCGGCTCTCGGCCCGGTGGCTGATCACGATCCGTTCCCGCGCGCCCAGGAAGTGGACCGCGTGATCACCGACCACCCCACCACCCCGCAAGGCGTGGAAACCGATCTCACCTGCCGGTCGGGCTCCGGCTCGGCCCGACCGGCCATCGCGACGGACGTCCTCCAGCGGGACGCCGCGACCCGTTGCCGCAGCCCGCCCAAGCGCGAGCGCGGTGCCGCTCGGCGCATCCTCTTTCCGGCCGTGGTGCGCTTCGACGATCTCCACGTCGTAGGCGTCGGCCGCGAGCGCCCGCGCCGCCCGCTCCACCAGGCCCAGCAACAGGTTGACACCCACACTGAAGTTGGGCGCGACCAGGACCGCCGTTCCGCCGGCCAACTGGTCGAGCCGCCCGTCCAGGTCGGCGCCAAGGTCAGTCGTGCCAACCAGGAGGCCGCGGCCGGCGAGCGCGTCGGCATGGGCATCGATCAGCTCCCGCAGCTGCGCGGGCGCCGAGAAGTCGATGACGAGCGCGGCAGAGCGCAGGATGTCCCCCGCACCGGCCACGTCGGTGATCACCGGGTACCCCCCGCCGTCTCCGTCAGGGTGAACGCGGGCGATCCCGCCCACCGCACGCACGTCGTCCGCTTCGGCTATCAGCTGGGCCAGCGCTCGGCCCATCCGTCCGGTTGCACCCGATACGACCACGTCCATGGTCACAACTCAGGCTCCAGGCTCCAGCCCCACCTCGACCGCCGCCGCGATCAGCGCGTCACGCTCCGTGCCGGTCAGGGGAACCAGTGGCAGGCGGAGCGGTCCCACGTCGAAGCCGAGCCAGCCCACCAGGGTCTTGACCGGAATCGGATTCGACACCGCGAATAGGGCACGGATCAACGGGAGATAGCGGAGCTGGAGGTCCGTCGCCGTCGCCGTGTCTCCGGACAGGTACGAGGCAACCATCCGTGCAGTATCGGCAGGCGCCACGTTGCCCAGCACGCTGATCACGCCCTCTCCGCCAAGGGACAGCACCGGGAGGATCTGGTCATCGTTCCCACTCCAGAGCGTCAGCCGCCCTCGCACCCGCGCCGCCAGATCCGCGATCTGGGAGAGGTCGCCGCACGCCTCCTTGACCCCGATCACCCGGTCATCCTCCGCAAGCTCCGCAACCGTAATCGGCGCGATGCCGACGCCCGTCCGTCCCGGGACATTGTACAGGATCGCCGGCAGGTCCCCGGCATCCAGCACCGCCCGGAAATGGGCCAGCAGGCCGCGCTGCGGCGGCTTGTTGTAGGGCGGGGCGCTGAGGAGCAGGGCATCGGCCCCCGCCACTCGCGCCGACCGGGCGAGGCGCGCGACCGCCGCCGTGTCGCTTCCCCCACATCCCGCCACCACCGGGATCTGGCCCCCGACCTCGCCGACGACCACTTCCACCGCCCGCTGCTGCTCCTCCGGCAGCATGGTCGCCGCCTCGCCAGTCGAGCCGCAAACGATGAGGGCCGACGTCCCCTCCTCCAGGTGGAATCGGACCAGGGAGCGCAGCCCCGATTCGCTCACGCCGGCCTCATCGAACGGTGTCACCAACGCCACGCCCGAGCCACGGAACAACGGCTCTCGCCCCATCACGGGTTCAGGTCGTGAAGGTCTCCCCGCGTCGCGTCACCTTCCGGGTCCGTCGTGGCCAGATCCCGCTCCGTCTCGTCCCGAAACTCCGTCTGAGCCTCGCTCGGAGACGACGTGTCGTCGAAGCGACGGAACACCGCACCACCGCACTTCTCGCACTCCAGGTCCGATTCGGGCGCACGCCCACCATCGAACTGATATTCGCGCCCGCACGTGATGCACACCAATAGCATGACGTCGCCGGGATCGCCCTGCCCTGCAGCCTCTCCGTTCGCCATCGCGCCCTCCTGTCCTTTCGCGCCGGGAATTCGGCCGGCAGGCGCGCAAGATCTCTGCCGATCGCTGGTCACGCCTCACGGACGCATATATGTTTTGCTGACATCCACGAGACGGATCGTCAAGAATATCGATACACCCTCGCAACGACAACGACCTGATGCAGCGCCGTGAGCTGGCCCGGATCGCGTTGGACGCCGCCCGCCGTGCCGCGGCCGTCCACCGCGAGTACCTCGGGCGTCTGGACGTGAAGGACTGGGTGGAAAAGGGGACGGCGGACTTTGTGACGGCCGTAGACCGGGAAGCGGAGACACGGCTGGTGGAGCACATCCTGGAGCGGTGCCCGGGTCACGACGTGATGGCGGAGGAGTCGACGGAGCTGGGGGATCCGGCATCGGTCCGGTCGCGGTTCGACGGCGCGGAGCACCTCTGGGTGGTGGATCCTCTGGATGGGACGACGAACTACCTTCACGGGTATCCAGCGTACGCGGCGTCGGTAGCGGTAGCGAAGCGTGGGGAAGTGGTGGCCGGGGCGGTCGTGGATGGGGCGACTGGGAGCGAGTGGTGGGCGGCGCTGGGAGAGGGCGCATGGCGTGACGGCGAGCGGATCCGCGTTTCGGGCATCGACCGACTGAGTCATGCCCTGATCGGAACGGGTTTTCCCTTCAAGGTGCTCGAGCTGTTGCCGGAGTACCTGGGTCAGTTCGATCGAGTCATGCGCCAGACATCGGGCGTACGGCGAGCGGGCGCGGCTGCGATCGACCTGTGCCACGTGGCGGATGGTCGCTTCGACGGGTTCTGGGAGCTGTGGCTGGCCCCATGGGACATCGCGGCGGGGACGCTCCTGATCCGGGAAGCGGGGGGGATCGTGACATCGCTGCACGGGCTCGATGACGTGCGAGCCGGCGGAGCGCTGGTGGCGGGCAACCCTGCCATCCACGCCCTCCTTGCGCCGCTTCTCGCGCCGCAGCCCGGAGTTGAGTCGGGGCAGGCGAACCCACGCGTCACCGAAGGGTAGCACGGGCCATGGCAACCACCAAGAACGGCAACGTGAAGCGGGGTTTTCTGGCCATCGGCGGCCTGGTGGCGCTGGGCCTGATCGGCGGCGCCACGGGCGGGGCGATCGGGGCGTGGCAGACGGTCTGTTATGACTGCCCTTCGATCGCGCAGCTGAATACGTGGCAGCCGCGCCAGTCCACGCGGATCCTCGGCCACGACGGCACGCTCCTGGACGAGCTGGCGTTCGAGCGGCGAACACCGGTGAGCATCGACAGCCTCCCGCCGCACGTGCTGCAGGCGTTCATCGCTATCGAGGACAAGCGGTTCTATCGCCATCCCGGCTATGACGTGATGGGGTACATGCGGGCGGTCAGGAACCTGGTCACGCAGCGCCGGATCGCGGGGGGCGGCAGCACGATCACCCTTCAGCTGGCCCGTCACATGTTCATCGAGGAGCTGGGCTTCGACCGGAGCTTCCGGCGCAAGCTGAAGGAGCTCCACGTCGCGATGGACCTGGAACGCGTCTATTCGAAGGACCAGATCCTGGAAGCGTACATCAATCAGGTCAACTACGACCAGGGCTGGTACGGGATCGAGTCGGCGGCGCAGAACTACTTCGGCAAGAACGCGACGGGGTTGAATCCGGCGGAGGCGGCGATGCTGGCGGCCGTAATCAACCGGCCGGCGCACTACAATCCGCTGAAGCAGCCTGAGCGGGCCCGGCAGCGCAGGAACCTGGTGCTGGACCTGATGGCGAGTCAGCGGTACCTGAGCCGTGCGGAGGCCACCCGCTGGAAGGAAGAGCCGCTGCCCGAGGCAAGGGCGCACCAGGGGGCGGGCGAGATCGCGCCCTACTTCGTGGAGTGGGTCCGCCGCACGCTCGAGGAGCGATTCGGTACCGATCTCTACAGCAGGGGCTATCGGGTGTACACGTCGTTGGACGTGGAGATGCAGCGGCACGCGCAGGCCGCGATGGAACGCGGCTGGGAACGTATCGAGCGTCAGCCCGGATTCAGAGGACCCCGGTACGGCGAGCCCGTCCCGGCAAGGCTCGAGAACACGCCCGGCACCCATTACCTGCAGGGCATGTTCGTGGCCATGGACCCGGTGACCGGCGAGGTCAAGGCCATGATCGGGGGCCGGGACTTCGAGGAATCCAAGTTCAACCGGGCGACGCAGGCGCGGCGGCAGCCGGGCTCGGTGTTCAAGCCCTTCGTCTACACAGCGGCGGTCGGGAGTGGGATTCCCGTGTCGCGAACCATCCTGGACGCTCCGGTCAACGTTGACCTCGACGACGGGTCGGTGTGGTCGCCCCGCAACTACACCAACGACTTCCGCGGCGAGACCACGCTGCGGAGCGGGATGCGCACGTCCATCAACGTGGTGGCGGTGAAGCTGGGGATGGAGGTCGGGCTCGAGACGGTGGCGCAGTACGCTCGCCGCATGGGGATCTCCACGGACATCCCCCGTGTCCCGTCCCTCCCCATCGGGACACCCTCCGTGCTCCCGATCGACGTGGCGGAGGCGTACTCGTCGTTCGCCACGCTGGGCGTCAAGGTCAAGCCACGCCCGATCCTTCGCGTCGAGGATCCGGAAGGTCGCGTCGTATGGGAGAGCCGGCCGGAGCGGGAACGCGTCATCGACGAGCGGGTCGCCTACATCATGACCGATCTGCTCAAGGACGTGGTGAACGCCGGCAGCGGATACTCGATCCGCGATCCGCAGCGCGGCAACCTCCCGCGCTCACTACCCGCGGCGGGTAAGACGGGTACCACGAACGACGGAACCGATGTCTGGTTCGCGGGCTACACGCCCGACCTCCTGGCCGTGGCCTGGTTCGGCTTCGACCGGCCCCGATCCATCGTGCCGGCGGCGGCCGGCGGGACCTACGCGGCGCCGGTCTGGGCCGACTTCATGCGGCCCGTGTATTTCGGCAATGGAGCGGGCGTCGACGTGGAGACGGGCGAGCCGCGGCCGGGGACGTCGCGCGCCGTCCCCGATGATTGGCTGCGACCGGAAGGGCTGACCACTGCGATCATCGACGCGGAGACAGGAAAGTTGCTCACGGAATGGTGCCCCAGCCGGTCGGCCCGCGAGGAGATCTTCATCACCGGCACGGAGCCCAGCGAGCTCTGCGAAGTCCACGCGCCGGGCATGTTCGGCGCTCCGCTCCGCGGGTTGCCGCACATGCCTCCCGCCGAGGACACCCTGGTGCCACCGCCGATCCCGCCGGACGGGTGAGGCCCGGGAGCGGCAGGGAGCGGGCGGCTACCGTCCCGCGAGCGGTTCGATGCCGGCGCCCGTCACCCGGTGGGAGATGAGCGGCCGGAAGGACGCGGGCTCCGGTCCGACAACGATCGCTGCCTGGATCGTCGCGACCGCACGGTCCGCGGCTGCTTCATCCGCGGCGTGCACTTCGGCCAGCGGCTGATCCGGCTCGACCGCGTCGCCCGGCGCTACGGCCAGTATGAATCCCACACGAGGATCGATCGACTGGCCCAGCACCGATCGACCCGCACCCAACGCCACCGCGGCCTCCCCTAGCCTGCGGGTCCGGATCGCTGCGACGTAACCCGATCGGACACACGGCACAGGCAGGTGGACGGGCGCTTTCGGCAAGCGCGCTGGATCCTCCACCTGACGCGTGTCCCCACCCTGCGCTTCCACGACCCGAATCAACGCCTCCAGCGCCCGACCGTCCGCCAGCGCAGCATCGGCCTGCGCGCGCGCCGCTTCGAGCGACCCGGCGATGTCCGCCAGCATTAGCATCTCGGCAGTCAGTGACACGGTCACTTCCCGGAGATCGGGCGGGCCACTTCCGCTCAGCGTTTCGATCGCCTCGGCCACCTCGAGCGCGTTGCCCACCGCATGTCCAAGCGGGCGGTCCATTGCGGTGAGGAGCGCCACGACCTTCCGATCATAGGCTTCCCCGATGGCGATCATCGTCCGCGCCAGCTCCAACGCCCGATCCTCCTCCGGCAGGAACGCGCCATTGCCGACCTTGATATCGAGCACCAGTCCGTCGATTCCTTCGGCGATCTTCTTTCCCATGATGCTCGACGCCAGCAGGGGAATGCTCTCGACAGTACCGGTCACGTCACGGAGCGCGTAGAGTCGCCCGTCCAGTGGCGCGATCTCTTCGGTCTGGCTGATCATCGCGAGCCCGAGCCGGAGCACCTGGTCCCGGAATGCCTCCAGGGAAAGGTCCAGCCGGAGCCCGGCGATGGACTCCAGCTTGTCGACCGTGCCCCCGCTATGACCGAGACCCCGTCCGCTCATCATGGGAACCTGCACGCCGAGCGATGCCGCCAGCGGGGCGAGCACGAGGGACACCTTGTCGCCCACTCCTCCCGTGGAATGCTTGTCGATGCGCCGACCCGGCTCCCCGGAGAAGTCGACCACCCGGCCCGACTCGACGATCACCCGGACCAGCGTCTCGAGCTCGAGCGGCGAGAGACCCTGGAAGTACACCGCCATCAGGAACGCCGCCATCTGGTAGTCCGGGACGGTCCCATCCTGATACCGCCGCAGCAGCGCCGCCATCTCCTCGGGATCCAGCGCCTGGCCGTCCCGTTTACGTTGGATCAGATGGTGGGCGAGCACGTCATCCTTCGGACGACACCGCGCCGCGTGTGGTAGCGCGGCCGGCGGCGATGTCACGGGTGCGGCCCCAGGCGCCGAAGATGTCGCCCATCCAGTCGTAGATCGAACGGAGCTCTGCCTGCCCGGCCCGGATCTGCTCTTTTCGCACCTCGCGCGGTAGGGCCAGCGCATCACGCAGGACCCGGGCGAAGTCCTCGGGGTCGTACGGATTGACATGGAGCGCGTGCTGCAGCTCCTCTGCGGCGCCGGCGAACTTCGAGACCAGCAGGACGCCGCGACGATCCGTCTGGGAGGCGATGAACTCCTTTGCGACCAGGTTCATGCCATCGCGCAACGATGCGACGATGCACACGTCCGCCGCCCGATACAGGATGGCGAGCCGCTCCGCCGGCAGGGACTGCTTGATCAGGTGGATGGGCTGCCAGCCGTCCGACCCGTACCGGCCGTTGATCTCCCTGGTCAGCCGCTCGACCTTCCGGGTCAGGTCGTCGTACGCGTCGATGTCCGTTCGGCTGGGCGCCGCCACCTGCACGAACGAGAAGCGGCCGCGGTGCTCGGGGTACCGTTCCCACAGCAAATCGAGCGCCTTGAGCTTCTCGGGCAGGCCCTTCGAGTAGTCCATGCGATCCACACCCACGCCGAGCTGGCCATCCGGAGGGCAGTAGCGTTCCCGCAGCTTCGTCACGGCCTCCTCCGACCCCGGTGCCGTTGCGGCCGCCACGTACGAATCGATGTCAATGGAGATCGGGAAGCGCTCGGCGCAGCAGGTGTGACCGTCGACAGTCGCCGCGTGGGTGTCCCAGTCCACCTCCGCACCGGCTATTTCCATCGCGCATCGGAGAAAATTGTCGCGGTGGGAGGGAAGCTGGAACCCCATGAGATCGTTGGCCAGCAGCCCCTGGATCAGGGCGGATGCCTGAGGCGTCACCGCGAAGATCTCCTCCGGCGGCCACGGGATGTGCCAGAAGTGGGCAAGGCTCAGGTCCGGGCGCCGGGCTCGCACGAGGCCGGGCGCGAGCGCCAGGTGGTAGTCCTGGAACCAGACGACCGACGAGGCCGATCGCGCCTCGTCGAGCACCGCTTCGGCGAACCGGCGGTTGACGCGCCGGTATCGCTCCCAGTAGCGGGCCCTCACCCGGGTCAGCGCTGGCCTGTAGTGGCACAGCGGCCAGAGGAATTGATTGGCGTAGCCCAGGTAATACCGGTTGATGTCGTGCTGGTCGAGCCACAGGCGCCGCAGCGTGTAGCGCGGGTCCTCCGGCGGCACACGGATGCGATCCTCCTCGTCGACCATCGCCGCGTCCGCGTCTCCGCTGCCCCACGCGATCCAGACCCCGCCGATGGCCTGGAGGAGCGGATCCAGCGCCGACGTCAGTCCGCCCGCCGGCCGTCGGATCCGGATCTCGCCCACGTCATCGCCCCAGCGATGCTCGTAGGGCTCCCGGTTGCTCACGACGATGAGCCGTTCGTCGGGGAACGAGGCCCGGTACGCCTGAAGGGTATTGTCCGGGCCCGACCGCCGCGCGGCGACGTCGGTCACCGCCGACTAGAAGCTGAACTTCTTGCGACCCGACCGCACCGCGGACCGCAGCTCGCCCGTCACGTCGTCGAGTCGGTCGGTGGCGTCATCGGTTAATCCTTCGACCGACCGGATAAGCTGGCGTCGCGTTCGTTTGCCGCTCTGGGGAGCGAGAAGGAGGGCCAGCCCGGCACCGATGGCGGCGCCGATGATCAGGCCCGAGAGGAAGCTGACTGCGGTCGACTCTTCGTCGTAGTACATGGTCACCTCTGTCGAGATGAGCGGTGTCGATCCGAACGCTTTCCGGCCGTGCAACGGACGTGCCGGCCCGGGCATCCGCCTAGAGTGTACGTCCGTCGGATCGGCGCCGTCAATCGCGTGCGCGACGCCGTCGGCCGCCGGTGGCACCGGTCATGCATTCAGCCGGCAACGTAGGGCCACGCCGGGGCTCACGCACGGCGGTGCCGACCTGCGCCCTGTGTGGGCGCTGCATCCGCACCACGGACACGAAGCGACATGGAGAAGTCGACTCAGCACGCCGCCCGGGGGCAGCCGGGCGAGGACGGGCAGACCGGCACGGAGCGGGCGGTCCGACCGGGTGAGGCGCCGGGCACCACACCGCTCATCCTGGTGGTGGACGACAACCCCGACAACCTGGAGATCATCTCCACCCGGCTTCGGTTCCGCGGCTACAATGTGGCCCTGGCGGAGAGAGGCGAGGAGGCGATCGCCAAGATCCGGAGCTCGGAACCCGATCTGATCCTGCTGGACATCATGATGCCGGACATGGACGGCTACGAGGTGGCGCGCCGGGTCCGGGCCCAGAAGGATATCGGGTACATCCCCATCATCGTGGTAACGGCGCGGGACTCCACGGAGGACAAGGTCACGGGGCTGGACGCAGGCGCCGACGACTACCTGACGAAGCCCATCAATTTTCCGGAGCTGGAGGCACGCGTTCGCTCCATGCTGCGGATCAAGCGCCTCCAGGACCAGCTCGAGGAAAAGAATCGGGAGCTGGAGCAGCTGAGCATCCGTGATGGGTTGACCGGCCTGTACAACCACCGGCACCTTCACGAGCTCCTCAACGAGGAATACGACCGGTCACGCCGCACCGAGGAGCCCGTATCCGTGGTGATGCTGGACCTCGACCGGTTCAAGGAGGTCAACGACACGCGCGGCCACCAGGCGGGCGACCGGGTCCTGGAGGAGCTGGCGGCCATCCTGCGCGAGTCGGCCCGGGAGATCGACCGGCTGGGCCGATACGGCGGCGAGGAGTTCATGGCCATCCTGCCGGACAGTGATGCGGCAGCCGCGGTCGTGTTCGCCGAACGCGTCCGGGAAATGGTGGAGAAGCAGCGGTTCGATATCCAGGAGGAGCAACCCCTCCGCATGACGATCTCCGCGGGCGTCGCCACCTTCCCCCAGCATGATGCGGACAGCCCCCGGCGTCTGGTCCACCAGGCCGACCTGGCGCTATACTCCGCCAAGAATTCGGGCCGGAACCAGGTCGTGCGCTACTCCAACGACCTGGCCGGCGCCTGAGCCCACCGACGGACAGCGACGTACGTGACGGATAGCGAGAAGCTGGAGCGGCGCGCGGAGGAGCTCCGCCGCCGCCTCCACGAGGCCAGCTACTGGTACTACGTGCGGGACGAGCCCCGGATTCCGGACGCAGAGTACGATCGCCTGCTCCGCGAGCTCCGGGTCCTGGAGGACGAGCACCCAGAGCTTCGCCGCCCCGACTCCCCGACCCTCCGGATCGGCGCCGAGCCCGCCGACCAGTTCCAGAAGGTGACACACCTCGCCCCGATGTACTCCCTCGACAACGCGTTCGACGCCGAGGAGCTGAGCGGCTGGGAGCGCCGTAACGCACGCATCACTTCCGAGGTCGCAACGGCAGGATACATCGCGGAGCTCAAGATCGATGGCGCCGCGGTCTCACTCCTGTACGAAGACGGCGTCCTGGTAAGGGGCGCCACCCGCGGCAACGGCTGGATTGGTGAGGGCGTGACACAGAACCTCCGTACCATCCGGGACATCCCGCTCCGCCTGCGCGACGAGGCCGAGGTGCCCATACCCGCTCGATTCGAGATCCGGGGCGAAGTGTACATGTCGCTCTCCGGATTCGAGCGGATGAACGAGCAGCGGGCGCAAGAAGGCCTCCCCACCTTCGCCAACCCGCGCAATGCGGCCGCGGGCGCGCTGCGGCAGCTGGACGCCAGTATTACCGCGACACGACCGTTACGGTTTTTCGGATTCCAGGTCCAGCTCGACCCGGCGATCGGCGAAGCCGTCCGCTTCGAGACCCAGGCCGACGTCCTGGAGACGCTCCAGGCCTGGGGCGTCCCGGTCAATCCCCAACGGGCCGTTTGCGCGGATCTGGCCGGCGTGATCGAGTTCGCAGAAGTCGCCGAGGCCACCCGTCCCGAGCTCGACTACGAGATCGACGGCGTGGTCGTGAAGGTCTTGCGGGTCCCGTTGTGGGATGAGCTGGGCGTGATCGGCGATCGGGAGCCCCGCTGGGCCATCGCGTACAAGTTCGCGCCGGACCTGGCGACGACACGTCTCGAGGAGATCCGCATCAACGTGGGCCGAACCGGGTCCCTCAACCCGTACGCGGTGCTGGAGCCCGTCGAGATCGGCGGAGCGATGGTCAAACTGGCCACGCTGCACAACTTCGAGGACGTGGCACGCAAGGACCTGAGGCATGGAGACCTCGTCCTGGTCAAGCGAGCGGGCGATGTGATCCCCCAGGTCGTCGCTCCGCTCACCCAGGAACGCACAGGCGAGGAGCGACCGTTCGTGCCGCCCGACACCTGCCCGGCGTGCGGGACCGACGTCGAGCGGCCGGCGGACGAGGTGATGGTGTACTGCCCGAACAGCTCGTGCCCCGCCCGCATCTACTGGGGCGTAGTCCATTTCGTGTCCCGCAGCGCAATGGACATCCGAGGCCTCGGCGAGCGCACCGTCCAGCAGCTGCTCGAGGCTGGGAAGGTCCGCGACTTCGCGGACCTGTACGCGCTGTCCGAGGCCGACCTCCTGGAGCTGGACGGCTTCGGCGCCACGTCCGCGGCCAACCTTCTGGCCTCGCTCGAAGCGTCCAAGAGCCAGCCACTGTCGCGCCTCCTGTTCGCGCTGGGCATCCGGCACGTCGGCACCCACGCGGCGCAGATCGTGGCCCGGACGTACGACACGATGGACGAGATCGTGGCCGCCTCCGAGGAGCATATTGCCGCCATCCACGGCATCGGATCGGCCACGGCGGCCGCTTTGACCGCCTACCTCGACGAGCCCCGTAACCGGCAACTCATCGAGCGCCTCCGCGAGGCCGGCCTCACGTTCAGCGAGCCGGTCCAACGAGCGGAGAGCCAGGCGTTCGCGGGCTCGACGTTCGTCATCACGGGCACGCTGCCGACGCTCAGTCGCGCGGAGGCGAAATCGTTCATCGAGGCCAGGGGCGGACGCGTGTCCGGCAGCGTCAGCGGGAAGACGGACTACCTGGTGGTAGGAGAAGACGCCGGGTCGAAGCTGGACCGGGCCCGTGAGCTGGGTGTGACCCTGCTCACGGAGCAGGAGCTGCAGGAGTTGTCCGAATCGACCGGAGACACTACCTCATAGGACGGCAGGCACACAACCGACACAGAGGACCCATGGCGACGAACAGAGAGATCCGGATCCCGGCCGAGTCCTTCCACGCCCTCGGCAACGCTCTGGCCCAGGAACTGGGCGCTGAAGCGTGCGCTCGCGCGATGCAGGAAGCGGGGTTCTCCGCGGGCGATGCCCTCCATGACCGGCTTACCCGTGGCGCGCCCGACGAAGATCTCGCGGCCACGTCGAGCGCATCCTTCTGGGACCGTCTGTCCGTCCTGTTCAGGGAGCTCGGCTGGGGCACCGTGCGCTATGAAGAGCTTCACCCGGGCGTGGGCGCCCTAGTCGCCAGCGACTGGTTCGAAGCCGCGGCGGGCGGTGGCGCCAACTGCCCGTTCAGCACAGGCGTGCTCGCGAACGTCCTGGGCAGGGTCGCGGGGGACGAGGTGGCCGTGATGCAGGTAACCTGCGATCCGCCGACCGACGGCTGCGCACGGTTCCTGTTCGGACGGGGCCCCGTACTCCAGGACGTGTACGAAGGTCTGGTCGAGGGGCGGGATCTGGCCACGTCACTCGGCTCCCTGGGTTAGGTTGGGTCGCATCCTCGGCGTCGACTACGGCGAGCGCCGGATCGGGCTCGCCCTCAGTGACCCCACCGCCACGATCGCGCAGCCGCTCCCGACGCTGCAGCGGCGCCGGGGGAAGCGCCCACCTGTCGCGCCCGTGGCGAGGCTGGCCGCGGAGCACGATGTTAGCGCGATAGTCCTGGGCCTTCCCCTGACCCTCGACGGCGACGAGAGCGACTGGACCCGGGAGGTGCGGGGGTTCGGCACTGCGCTGGCCGATAGGACCGGCCTGCCCGTGGCGTACGTGGATGAGAGGATGACGTCGTTGCAAGCGGAACGGGCCGTGCGTTCCCTGGGTCTTACGAAACAACGACGGGAGGAAAAGGATCGTGTCGATGCGGCGGCCGCCGTTCTCATCCTCCAGGCGTACCTGAATTCGGAACACCGATGAATCGATTGTTCGTGCTGATCGTCGCCCTGGGCATGGCGGGCTGCGGCGGAACGGGGGAGGGCGATGGACCGGTCCAGCGCGTCCACGTCCCGACCGGCGCCTCCTTCCGCGCTGTCGCCGACTCGCTGGAGTCGCGGGGGATCATTCGCTCCGCCACCTTCTTCCGCGTCTATGCTCGTTTCGCGGGGGACGGTCAGACCATCAAGGCCGGGACGTACGAGTTCCGTGAGGGCGACGGGTGGGGCACGATCCTGGAGGACCTCACCGTCGGCCGCATCGCGGCCGATAGGCTCGTGGTGCCCGAGGGCTGGGACGTGCAGCGAATCGCCCACGTCATGGCCCCGCTCGTCGACCAGCACCCCGACTCCCTGATCGCCTACATGCTGGACACGGCGTCGGCAGGGCGCTTTCAGGTGCCGGGGCCGAACCTCGAAGGGTACCTCTACCCTGCCACCTACCTCGTCCCCGCGGGTGCACCGGTCGACTCGGTCATCAACCGGATGGTCCGGCAGTACCGGCGCGTTTGGACGGCGGAGCGCCGGATGCTCGCCGACTCGGCCGGACTCAGCGAACGTGAGGTCGTCACCCTCGCCTCCATCGTGGAGAAGGAGGCCCGGGTCGCCGACGAGATGCCGCTCATGGCGGCGGTATTCCTCAATCGCCTGCAGATCGGCTACCCCCTGCAGGCCGACCCCACGGTCCAGTACGCGCTGGGCGAGCACCAGAGCCGGCTGCTCTACGCACATATCGATCAGGTCGCCGATCACCCCTACAACACCTACACCCAGCGCGGCATCCCCCCTGGGCCCATCGGCTCGCCCAGCAGGCGCGCGATCGACGCCATCCTCAGGCCCGCCGACGTGAATTACCTGTACTTCGTGGCCCAACCCGACGGCCGGCACGTGTTCAATCGGCACCTCGAGGATCACAACCGCGCCCGGACACAGATCCGGCGCGAGCTGGACGCGAGGTCGTCCAACCGCTGATGCGGCGTGCGATCGACCTGCGCCTGATCGTCATCACGGACGCGGCCATGACCGCACCCCGCCACCTCGAGGACGTGGTCTACGCCGCCCTCGAGGCCGGCGCGCCTGCCGTCCAGCTCCGCGACAAGCGGGCGACGGCCGCGGAGCTGTATCGCCAGGCCTCCGGGCTTCGACAGCTGACCCGCGCGTTCGCCGCACTGCTCTTCATCAACGACCGGGTAGACGTCGCCCTGGCGACACGCGCCGACGGGGTCCACCTCGGACCCCAGGACCTGCCCGTCCCTGCCGCACGGACAGCCGCCCGACGGGCCGGACGCCTCGATCTCCTGATCGGGTTTTCCACCGACGACCCTCGCAACGCCCGGCTGGCCCAGGACCAGGGCGCCGACTACGTCGGCTGCGGCGCCGTGTTCGGCACCTCGTCCAAGCCCGAGGTCGCCGGCGAGCAGATCGGCACCGCGCGGCTCGCTCAGGTCGTCCAGGCCGTCGATCTCCCGGTCGTCGCCATTGGCGGAATCACCCCCGGGAACGTCGCGGGCGTCGCGCAAGTCGGCGCAGCGGGCGCCGCCGTCATCGGCGCCATCATGACCGCGGAGGATGTGGGCGAAGCCGTACGCCGGCTGCTCGAACCGTTCTCATAGACAAGAAGCGAGCCCCGATCGCGTGGTTGCGACCGGGGCTCGCGGCGGATCGGCT
>CAYXJH010000012.1:0-23833 GCA_964465415.1 uncultured Gemmatimonadaceae bacterium | reverse complement strand
CGACTGGCGATGGGTGCCGGCGGGCCGTATCGTCTCGCTCCCGGTGGGATGGAGGCGGGTCGTGAACAGACCGAGGGCCCTGTTCGTTTCGAAAGCGTTCCCCGTGAATCTCACGGAGAGCGTGCACGGGGTATACAAGCGGATGTCGATCTTCATCGATGCCCTGAAGGAAGTGGCCTCGATCGAGTTCCTGTTCTATGTGCCCGACACCGTGGACGTCTCCGACCCGTCGCGCAGGCGCCTGGAAAAAGCGCTTTCGGAGCACTGGGACACGCCCCTCAGGCTCCGGCTCTGTCCCCGCGACGACCTGAGCAGGACGACCCGGTGGACCGTCTACGGCGCCCCGGCCCTGCGTCTCTGTCGGCAGCTCGGCTACCGGGATGTGAGCGGGGAGCGACAGGTCGGCGCGTTCGCCGAGACGCTGGAGAGCGAACCGGACTTCCTGTTCGTCCATCGCCTGTATTGCATGTGCCCCGTCCTTCTGTCGCGCAGAGCCTTGCCGCCCATCTACCTGGACCTGGACGACATCGAGCACCGGCGCTTCACCCGGGACGTGGGCCAGCCCCCGACCTGGCCCGTCAAGCGACTCCTGTATCTGCAGGTCCCCGCCCTCCTCCTCGGCGAGCGGAGGGCGATCCAGCGGACCCGGCAGACATTCGTCTGCTCGGACGAGGACCGGGAATACCTGCGCCGGCGGCTCCGGCTTCCAAACGTCGAGACCGTGCCCAACGCGATCGAGCCTCCCGATGCCGCGCAACCGCTGGTCCGGGAACCGACGCTGATGTTCCTCGGCTCGTACTCGTACCAGCCGAACATCAATGCGGCGGAGTTCCTGGTTTCGGAGGTGTGGCCGCACGTGCGCGCCGCGGTCCCCGAGGCGCGCCTCGTCATCGCGGGCTCCAGGGCGGAGCGTCTCCCGTCCTACGCCGGGGACCTGCCGGGCGTCGAGTACCCGGGGTTCGTGGAGGACCTGGCCGCGCTGTACGCACGATCGCGGGTGGTGTGCGTGCCAATCCTGGCCGGCGGCGGGACGCGGGTCAAGCTCGTCGAGGCCGCAGCGTACGGCAAGCCGCTGGTGTCCACCCGGGTGGGCGCCGAAGGCCTGGACTTCCGGGACGGACGCGAAATCCTGCTGCGGGATGGCGCCGTGGCGTTCGCGGAGGCGTGTATCGACCTGCTCCGGAACGACGAGCTGTGCGAGCGGTTGGGCACGGCGGCCCGCTCCGCGGCCGTGCGCCTCTACGATCGGAGCTCGATTGTCGCGTCACTGGCGGAGCGGTTCAGGGCCGACCTGCGCGCGTAACCGGCCGGTCAGCGCACTGCCGCCCCTTGGGCCGCCGCTCCCTCCAGGGTGCCAAGCGACAGCTCCAGCGCCATCAGGCACCACAGCCTGTGAGCGTGGTTGTGGGACCCCCGGATGTGCTCCGCCACCAGGCGAGCGACCTCCGCGGCGTCGAACCAGCCACGGTCGCGGATCCGGACGGGATCGAGGACCTCGTGCAGCAGCGGCTGGAGCGGGCCCCGCAGCCAGTTCTTCATGGGCATGCTGAACCCCTGCTTGTCCCGTTGGAGGGTGGGCCGGGGCAACATGTGGTCGAACGCTTGCCGGAGGATCCACTTGGTCTGGTTGCCGCGCAGCTTCCAGGCATCGGGAACCATCATGGCGTACTCGACCACCTCGTGGTCGAGGAAGGGGACGCGAACCTCCAGCGATGTGGCCATGGACGCCCGATCGACCTTGGCCAGAATATCATCCGCCAGGTACCCGCGGACGTCGGCGTACAGCTGCCTCTGGAGACCGGTGAAGCCATGCCGGGATGCTTCGTCCAGCAGGCTCCGATAAGAAAGGAACGGGTCCCTGGTCTCTACGGCCTCCCAGGCACCGGGTGAATAGAGGCTGCGGCGCTCGGCCACGTCCCAGAACACGAGCCAACGGGCATGCTCCAGGTCTTCCGGACGCCGGACGCCCTCCATGAAACGCTTCGCCTTGTTCAGCGCCCCCTTCTTCGACGGCCGCGGTGGAACGCGCTCCAGGAGTCGGTCCACGGCGCGCCAGCCCCAGCGACCCGACGCCCATGCGAGGCGCCGGGCCCACCTGTCCGCGATGTAGTGATCGTAGCCGGCGAACAGCTCATCGCCCCCGTCCCCGGAAAGGGCGACGGTCACTTCGCGCCGGGCCTGACTGGAGATCAGGTAGGTCGGAAAGGCGGACACGTCCGCGAACGGCTCGTCGTAGAAACGGGCCAGCTGGTCCGCCAGGGACACGATGTCCGGCGTGACGAGGTCCTCGCTGTGCTCCGTCCCAAAATGCGAAGCCACCCTGCGGGCATGCTCCAGCTCGTTGTAGGAGCGATCCCTGAAGCCGAGGGAGAACGTGCGGACCCGGCCCGCTGTCTCCTGACTCATGAGCGCGACGATGATGCTGGAGTCGATCCCGCCGGACAGGAACGCACCCAGCGGAACGTCCGCCATCAGGCGGCGGCGGACCGAGAGCCGAAGGCGTTCCCGGATGCCTTCGGCCGCATCCGTCGGCGTGAGGACCGGCGACCCGGGCCCGCCTTGTAGGGCCCAGAATCGCCTGGGTCGAACGGGGGCATCGGGCGTGGCCGCATCGAAGAGGAGCCAGCTGGCCTGCGGCAGCTTTTCGACGCCGGCGATGATGGAGCGGGGGGAGGGGACGTACTCGTAGGTCAGGAAATCGTCCACGGCCTCCACGTCCCATTCTACCGGGACCCATGGCGCCGCGACCACGGCCTTCAGCTCGGACCCGAATACGACCCCGTCCGCGCCGTTCCATACATACAGCGGCTTGATCCCCAGGCGATCCCGGGCCAGGAACAGCCGGCGGCTCCGGGCGTCCCAGACCGCGAGCGCGAACATCCCGTTGAAACGCTCCACGCAGCGGACGCCCCATTCCTCCCAGGCATGTACGATGGCCTCGGTGTCGCTACGCGTCCTGAACCGGTGGCCGGCGGATTCGAGCTCGCGGCGCAGCTCCGCGTGGTTGTAGATCTCGCCGTTGAACACGACGTGTACGCTGCCATCCTCGTTCCCCATGGGCTGGTGGCCGCCGTCCGGATCCACGACCCGGAGTCGCCTCATGCCCAGGGCCAGGTCACCGTCGAGCCAGTAGCCTTCCTCGTCGGGTCCCCGATGGTGGAGCGTCCGGGCGCAGGCCCGGATGATGTCGATGTTCGCGGGCAGACCGGAGCGGAAGTTCCAGTAGCCGGCGATACCGCACATCAGGAGCCGGCAACGACCGGTACGGACGCCCGGGTGGGCAGCGCTGCGAGAAGTCCCTCCAGGCTGCGCATGTAGTGCCCTTCGCTGTACCGCTCGGCGGCGAGGGCCGCGGCGTTGCGGGCGAGCCGGGCGCCGTATGCCGGGTCCAGGAGGACACGTGCGATGCCGCGGGCGATGTCGCCAGGGGCGAGCCCGACCAGCTCGGCCACCGTCCCGTCCAGGACCTGGGTGTGGCTCTGGATGTCCGTGGCGACGATGGGCCGACCGGCCCGGAGATACTGATAGAGCTTCAACGGCGTGTTCGTGCCCCGCGATCTTGTCGTGACCAGCACGTCCGCCAGCTGCTGGTACATGGGCACCTCCCTCGGCGGCACCGCCGGAACGAACCGCACCGCGCTCGTGGCCCGGTGGTCTGCCGCGATCCCGGCCAGGCGAGAGATCTGGTCCGGGGTCCCGCCGACCATCACCAGGTGCGTACCGGGGATCCACGCAATGACATCGGGCATGGCGGCGATAAGAAGCTCCAGGCCCTGATAGGGCTCCAGCGTGCCCGTGTACACCAGCACGGGCCCGTCACCAAGGCCGAGCTCATCCCGCAGCCCGGCGATCCGCTCCGGGGCCGAGGGCGGAACATCGAAATCCAGCGTGTTCTCGATCAGGGCGACCGGGCCCTGGTACCCGCTTGCCAGGACCTGGTCGCGGAGCGCCGGGCAGATCGCTATGACGCCGTCCGCATGCTTCAATGTCTGTTGCTCCAGGCGCCGGAAGGCAGACACCACTGTGGGCCTCCGGAACGCCCTGAAATTTGCCACCTGCTGCGGGAGGCTGGAATGCATGTCATAGAGATGGGGCAGCCCGAACCGTCGCTTGAAGCTCGCGCCGAGCCAGCCCGCTTCCTCGTGCGTATGGAGCAGGTCGAACCGCGATGAGGCCGCCAGCCTCGCGGCGTGAGCGGCCAGGGGAATGTCCAGGAGGAGCTTCGCCACCGATGGGCCCACGGCGACATCCCGCACGAACAGAGGGCGCGCCGTGCGATGAATCGTGAGGCCGGGGATCTCGGGGGAATTGCCGAACGGGTATGTGACCAGCTCGACGGTGTGGCCAAGGCGTGTGAGGGCCCGGATCCGGTGCAGCACGCTCAGCGGCGTGCCACGCGGGCGGAAGAAAGGCTGCGGAGCCACCATCAGTATGTGCATGGGGTAGTCCGTGAAATCGTGGACGGCCCCGGCCCCGTGCTTTCGCCTTCGTGAGGCCAGGCGGTTATCATCACAGCCAGGGCCGGTGTGCGGCCCGGATGCTGCAATTTACAAATTGATTGGAAATTACGTGCCGAGAATCTCAGAGTGTCTTAATGAGTGCCGATATTAGCAGACGCGGATCGGTCGTGCCCGGCGGACTGACCGATCTTTCGGCGGCACCGCTGGATGTTCTCGTTGTGGGAGGCGGGATTACGGGCGCGTGCATCGCTCTGGAGTCGGCGCGGCGCGGGCTGGCCGTCGGCCTGGTCGAGCGCGACGATTATGGCGCTGGTGCAACAGCCAACTGCCTGAAGATCGTCCACGGCGGCCTGCGGTACCTCCAGCACATGGACCTGAAGCGGGTCCGGGCTTCCACCGCCGAGCGAAGCGTCTGGCTGCGATCGGCTCCGCACCTGGTCGATCCGTTGCCTGTGCTACTGCCCACGTACCGCGGCCGTTTCCCCCCCCGGTCCGCCCTCGCCGCCGCCCTCGTGGCGAACGAGGTCCTCTCGGCCGGCCGGAACCGGGGCCTGCTCCCGGAACGGCGGATCGCCCGGGCGAGCGTACTCTCGAAACGCGAGTGCCTGGCCCTGGAACCGTCGGTGGAGGCGCCGGGGCTGACCGGGGGTGTGCTCTTCTACGATGCGCTCATGTACAGCCCGGAGCGCCTTACGCTCGAGGTGGTTGCGGCGGCCCGCTCGGCGGGCGGCGTCGTTGCAAATCACACGGAGTTCGTGGAGGCTGCCCGGGCCGACGGTCGTGTGACGGGCGGAGTGGTTCGCGACGTTCTGACCGGCGAGACCGCGACGGTCAGGGCCAAATGGGTCGTGAATGCCACGGGATCGATGGCCCCGGCCGTGGCGGCCCGGCTGACGTCCCGCGCGGCGGCCGCCCCGCAGGACTACTCGGTCGCGCTGAGCTTCGTGACCCGTCACCCGGCACCGCAGGTGGCATTCACCGTGAGCGGCGCGCCGAATGACGGCGCGCGGGCTCGATCGCGGCAGCTCTTCGTGGTTCCGTGGCGCGGCCAGACGATGATCGGCACCGCACACATGGAGTACCGGGGCGACCCCGCCCAGTTCGAGCCGCAACCGGAGCATATCGAGCAGTTCGCGGACGAGATCGCGTCGGCGCGGCCCGACCTTGCCCTGGTCCAGGACGACATTGCGCTCGTGCATGCCGGCCTCCTGCCGGTGGCTCCAGGATCGCGTGGTGATGACGTGCGCCTCCTGAAGCGTCACAGGATCATCGATCACGCGAAGGACGGGTGCGCCGGCGCCCTGAGCGTAGTCACGGTCAAGTTCACGACGGCCGGCCAGGTGGCCCGGGACGTGGTGAACCGGTTGGTGGGATCCGGCGAACCGGCGCAGAGCAACGGTCCGCGCCGCTTGCCTCTACCCGGCGGTGCGTTCGATTCGCTGAAGCGACTGAACGCCGACGCCCGGGATCGGTACGGGGACGTGCTGCCCTGGACGGTACTTGAACACCTCGTCCGGACATACGGCGCGCACTATGCAGCCGTGATCGAGGATAATCGGGACATTGCGGCATGGAATGAGCAAATAGTCCCGGAGGCGCCGGTGATCCGCGCCCAGCTGTATCACGGTGTGCGGGCGGAGATGGCCCGGACCCCGGACGACCTTCTGTGGCGCCGCACGGAGCTGGGACCGCGAGGTTTGGTGAGCCCGGAGGCCAGAAAAGTCGCCGAGGAGGCGGTTGCCGGCGCCAGGACGACCGACGATTCGCAAACCGCCCGGGCGACTCGTTGAACCATGGCATGTTACGCGGATTCAGTATCAATCGTCAGTACAAAGGTGCAGGAATCGAAAGATGTCGATCCCGGAAATTGTGCTCGATATAGATTCGCTACGGGAACTGGGACCCCGCCCCCAGCGGATCCTCCTCGTAGCTCCGCAGCCGTTCTACGAGAATCGCGGGACGCCGATCGCCGTGCGGCAGGTGCTCGAGGCATTGAGCGAGCTCGGACATCAGGTGGACGTCCTCACGTACCCGGTGGGGGACGGGATCGACATCCCTGGCGTACGGGTGTTCCGTTGCGCCAATCCGTTCCGGATCCGGAGCGTACCGATCGGCCTTTCCGTCCGGAAGCTGGTTCTGGACGCAGCCCTCGTCGGGGCACTCTGGCGACGCCTGCGGCGCATGCGCTATGACTGCATCCACGCCGTCGAGGAAGCGGCCTTCCCTGCCGTTTGGATGAGCCGGCGCCACGGGATCCCGGTCATCTACGACATGCAATCCAGCCTGCCGGAGCAATTGGAGACGTATCGGGTGTTCGGGCTCCGACCGATCCAGCGTGTGCTCCGCCGTTGCGAGGCCTGGCTGCTCGCCCGGGCGGACATGGTGATAAGCAGCACGGGCCTGGCGCAGAACGTCCGGGAATCGGCGCCGGGCGTGAACGTCAGGGAGTGGTCCTTCCCGGCGCAGGTTCCGGCCGACTGCGCCGGCAGCGCCAGCACGCTCAGGGCCGAGCTGCAGATCCCGGAGGGCTGTCGCGTCGTCGTCTACACGGGCAGCTTCGAGCCGTACCAGGGGCTGGACAGCCTCCTCGCCGCCATGCCCGCCGTTGCCGCCGCCGTTCCCAACACGGTGCTCGTTCTGGTCGGCGCCAATGGTGCACCGGCGGCGTCACTGCGGCGGATCGCCAACGGGCTCCGGCTGAACAGTGCGGTCCGGATCCTACCGCAGCAGCCTCGCGACCGGATCCCGGATTACCTGGCGCTGGCGGACGTGCTCGTCTCGACCCGGGCACACGGCGGGAACGTACCGCTCAAGATCTTCGATTACATGGCGGCCGGTCGTCCCATCGTAGCCACCGACATCCCGACGCACCGGACGCTGCTGAACGAGGAGCGCGCCGTGCTGGTGGCACCCGAGCCCGCGGCGATCGCCGAAGGCATCACCCGGGTCCTTCGGGACCGGCGATTGGCCACGTCGCTTACGCAGGCCGCCCTGGGATTCGCGCAAAACCAGCTCGGATGGGACGGGTTCGTCCGCGGGATCGACGACGCGTACTACCAGGTGTTCGCCGGGGGAGGCAGGTCGGCCGCGTGACCGGCGGGACTACCGCACGCCGGTCCGGACGATGACGCGAGTCGCGGCGGTGGTCGTCAGCTTCAACACGCGAGAGGTCTTGCGGGCGTGTCTCGAGAGCCTGCGAGCCGCGGAACCTTCTGAGATCGTGGTTGTCGACAGTGGCTCCACCGACGGCACGCTGGACATGCTGGAGCAAGACTTCGGGGATGTCCATCTGGTTCGTACGGAGAACCGCGGGTACGGCGCGGCCGCCAACGCGGGGTTCCAGGCCACGACTGAGGAGTATGTGCTGCTCCTCAACAGCGATACGCGCGTTGCCGCGGGCGCTCCTGAGGCGGTTGCGGCCTATCTGGATGCCCACCCCGAGGTGGGGATCGTCGGCCCCAGACTCGTCAATCCCGACGGCTCGCTCCAGGGCTCCTGTTTCCCCTACCCCTCTCCCCGGACCGCCTTCCTCGGCGAGACGGGCCTCGGCTACCTGATCCGTTTCGTCCCCGTGCTGCGGACGCGGCACCCGCGCACCTGGCGGCACGACACCACGCGGCCGATGCCCTGGGTCTCGGGGGCGGCCATGGGTATTCGTCGGACAGCCCACAGAGCCGTGGCCGGGTTCGATGAGACATATTTCATGTACTTCGAGGAGACGGACCTGTGCTATCGGATGTGGCGGACCGGCTGGGAAGTGCACTTCGCTCCGGTAACGGTGATCATGCATCTGGGCGCGGCAAGCACGAGCCACTGGGCCGCTGCCATGCGCCTTCGGTACTACGAGAGCATGGCGCGTTTCTACCGCGCCCACCGCGATCCCCGTGACCTGCTGGCCCTGGACGTCATCATCCGAACGACAGCGGCCGTCCGACTCCTGATCACGTCGTCACGGCTGTGGGCCACACGCCGGGGCGAACGCCAGGCGCGTCTGCGGCAGGATGCCGTGGCCTGGGCACGTCTCGCGCGTGCTGGCGTGCGCCGAGAGGGCTCCGCCCCGCTGCCCGTTGCGCCCGTCACTCCGGCACAGAGCCCGGCGGTGGCTCTCAGGCGTCTCGACTGGCGCTTCCTCCTGCCGGTGGAACCGCCGACGGGCCGCTCCCGCGCCGTGCTGCTCGGCGCCACGCCGGCCCTGGCCAACCGCCTGGAGCAGGCGGGCTTCGCCCGTCTGGTGTCGACGTCTCTTTCGGCAACCGCGGGGGACGTGGATGCCGTGCTGGTACTGGACGGAGACGGAGCCAGGCCCGACCTTGAGCGGGGCGCCTCGGCCCTTCGGTCCGGAGGCGTCCTGTACGTAGAGCTGCGCGCGCCCCCCTGGCGGATATCCCAGCGGGCGGCGCATGCGGAACGCGCAGCCCGGGCGGCCGGGCTGGCTCTGGTCGGCCGGTACGCCGTCCTTCCTACTCTGGCGGCAGCTAAAGTCTACCTTCCGCTGGAAACCCCCCACGCACTCCGGTGGGTCGTGAAGACGCTGGTGCCCGCGTCCACGCCTCAGCGACGGCTGTTCCTTGGCATCTTTCGATTCCTCGGACCGCAACGGCTCGCTCGCTTGCTCCCTCTTTACCCCGCCCGGGCATTCGTGGCTGTGCGAGAGCCGGGTGACGATACCGCCCCGGCGCCTTTCAGGGCCGCGGGGCTCCAGGGTCAGAGCCAACCCCTTGTTCTGTGCGACGCGGGCAACCGGGTTGTCATGCTCCCCTTCAAGTTCGGCGACGCCTCGCCGACTTGCGTCCTCAAGGTGCCCAAGCTCCCCGTCTTCAATGCCCGGACGCGCAACGAGCAGGAGCGGCTGGCTGAGATCCGGGAGCACGTTCCGCCGCGCCTCCGTGCCGCCATGCCGGAGCCCCTCGGACTCGTCCCCCTGGGGGAGATCACCATGGCCCTGGAACGCTTTCGACCTGGCGAATCGCTAATGGTCTCCAGCGGCGCGCGGCCGTCGAACTGGCGCAGGCAATCCCGTGACCTGCGTCTGGCGGCGGACTGGCTGGTCGACCTTCACACATCCGCGCCGATACGATCGGCCGTCTGGGACGATGAGCAGCGGGAAATGTGGGTCGATGAGCCCGTGCGGCAGTTTCGCCAGTCGTTCGGCGTGACATCGGCCGAGGTGAAGCTGCTCGATGCCTTCCGCCGCAGGAGTGACACGCTCACAGGCGCTCACTTCCCCGTGGTCTGGTGGCACCGGGACTACAACATATGGAACCTGTTCCGGGACGGCGATCGGCTGTCGGTGATCGACTGGGAAGGCGCCCGCCCCGGCCCCCCCCCTTGGCATCTCCTTCCCTTCTGCACCCACTGGTACGGAGCCGTGCACGGCCACCGCACCGAGCCGGCGAAGCTCGTCGGGTTCCGCAACCTCTTCCTCGGGCCGCAGCCGCGGGACCGGGCGGCCGCGGCGACGCACGAGGCCATCGCCGGATACCTGCAGCGTCTGGAGCTCGATCCCGGGTTCTATCCGCTCCTCCTGGTGTTCACCTGGGTGGAGCTGGCTCTCCGGCGGGCGGAGCAGCGGCGCGACCAGGGCGAGCCGGACCCCGACTCCCGTGAAGGAAACCGGAACTTCCCATTCATTGCGGCACTGGCGGAGGGCTTCTTCGACCGCCAGGAGGTCCAGGCAGCCGCGCCTCGGGCAACGAACCCTGCCGGTACGATCTGACATGACGCCATCCTGCGAGCGGGCCGGCACAGGCGACCCGGACTCCCACCACGGGCCACTGCGCATCCTGCTCCTCGCACCGTTCCCTCCGCGCCAGGATGGGGTCCACGGTGGGGCCAGGGCCATCGCCGGGCTGGTCCACGCCCTGGCGAATCGTCACCATGTGGCGTTGATCTACCTGCGCGCCGACGACGAGACTCCGGCGGATGCCGGTCTAAACCGGACCTGCCAGTTGGTGGTCGAGGTACGACGGGACGAAGCGCGCCACGGGACGACAGGGCGGTACGTCCAGAAGGTTCGCAATCTGACGGGCCTCGTGGGCGGCCGGCCGGTCTGGGTGAGCAAGTGGTCCGCCACGGGTTTGACTTCGGAAGCGCGCCGAATCATCCGGGAGTGGGACCCCGACATCATTCAGCTCGAGTTCGAGGTCATGGCCCGGTTCCTCGATGAGATCGGGCGCACTCGCGCTCCCATCGTGCTCACGGTCCATGACCCGGGCCACGCAAGCGCCCGCGAAACGGCAGCGGCTCGCCGTACCAGCGTTTTCGAACGGCTCGATGCCCGAGCCTGGCGCAGGTTCGCCCGTCATACGCTGGACCGGGTCGACGCGGCGGTCGCCTTTACCGACCGCGACGTGGGCGAGTTGCGTGGCCTCCGATCGGGCACGGGGATTACCTGCATACCACTCGGACAGCCCATCCCGGAACGACCGGCCAGCGCCATGGGTGACGGATCGCAAACCATCCTGTTCGTGGGCAACTTCGTCCATCCGCCGAACCGCGACGCGGCGCGGTGGCTGGTCCGGTCGATCCTTCCGCGCGTGCGCGCGCGCCTGCCCACTGCCCGCCTCGTCCTGGTGGGTGCTGGTCCGCCCCCCGTTACCCATTCCAGCGAGGGCGTCACGGTCACCGGCCGCGTCCCGGACGTGTGGCCATATATGGACGCGGCCGCCGTGGTGGCCGTGCCGATCCGGACCGGTGGAGGCATGCGGGTCAAACTCCTGGAAGCGCTGGCAGCAGGGAAGGCCATCGTCGCCACGCCCCGGGCGGTGGAGGGTCTCGCCGTCGCCCATGACCAGGAGATCCTCCTCGCGGGGTCAGCTGAAGACTTCGCCGACGCCCTTTTCCGGCTGCTCGTCGACCCCGACGCCCGCGCGGTCCTTGCCCGCGCGGCACGGTCGTGGGCAGAGGAGCACCTGAGCTGGGAGCGAACCAGCCTCTCATACGAACATCTCTATCGGCGACTGCTCGCCGAAGGCAACCCTCCCGGCGCCACTCCATGAACGATCGCGCCACGGCCACAGCGTCCCTCATCATCGCATCCCGGAACCGGAAGGACATGCTTCGGGAGACGGTGGAATCCTGCCTGGAGGGGACGATCCTCCCGGCCGAGATGATCATCGTCGACCAGAGCGACGTTCCCGATGGGCGACTCAGGGCCATGAGCGACAGGGAGGGCTGTCGCATCCGTTACGTGTCCACGAGCGAACGGGGACTCTCCCGCGCCAACAATCTGGGTGCCCGGGAAGCGAGCCACGAAGTACTCGTGTTCACCCACGACGACGTTGCCGTCAGCCCGGACTGGCTCGCTTCAATGATCCGGGCGCTGGAGGCCGGCAGCGTGACCACCGTCGTGACGGGCCGAATCCTCGCATCCAAGGAGGCCGAGACCGGAGGCTATGCCCCTACCCTCCGCACTGCCACGGACCCCGCCACCTATCGCGGCCGGATCGGCTACGACGTCCTCAAGCCCCTGAACATGGCCCTGTACCGGAGCGCCCTGCAGGACGCTGGCTGGTTCGACGAGCGGCTGGGACCGGGGACGCCGTTCCCTGGCGCCGAGGACGCCGACCTGGGGTTCCGACTCCTCGAGAACGGCTGCGAGATCCGCTACGTCCCGGAAGCCCTGGTCTACCACAGGGCCTGGCGCTCCGAGAAGGAGTACCTCCCCCTCCGGTGGACGTACGGCGTCGCGCAGGGCGCGTTCCTGGCCAAGCACCTCCGGTTGGGGGACCTGCACATGGCCAGGAGGTTTCTCATGGACGTGCTGCGCAGGCTCCGCCGGTTCCCCGTGCGCTGCCTCCGTGAGCCTCGCCGGGCTCTGGCGGACCCCATCTTCGTGTGTGGCAACCTCGTGGGCGCCGTGCGGTGGTACCGCGCTCATGGTCGGTCTCGGTGGCCGGATGCCACCGAGGAGAATCTCGCTACAGCAGACCCAGTCCCAGATCGTCCCGCAGGTAGAACCGATTGAACCCGTGGCCGTTCACGGCGACGCGACCATACCCAGCCCGGGTAGGACTTCACGACAACGCCTTCACGCCGCAGGTCTCCGGCGGTCGCCCCTGACCAGCCGGAGAGGAGTCCCCACCACGCGGGCCACCACTCGAAGGAGATCCAGGATCCGCGCAAAGCGACGCAGGTACCGGTCATCCTCCAGCGTCTTGCGGGCACCGGAAAGCTGCCAGAACGCGGCCCAGACGTAGAAATGAAAACCCACGAGGAGACCGGCGCGAAGCAGTCCAGGCACGCCGTCGCGCAGGGCGCGACCACGGAAGAATTGCTTGTACGCCTGCGACCCCAGCGTAGCAACCATTGCACGGGCTGAGAACACCTGTCCGGCGTTTATCATGGACTGCGCCTGCAACGGCGCGTAACGGAGACTGCGCTCCAGCACTTCCGGGATGTTGCGGCTGCGGTCGTGGACGAGCACGAGCTCGTCACGCTGAGGCACCCGATAGACCCGGTCGTCCGGTACCCGCGGGAGCGCGTTCGGGATCTCCGGCCACCGCACCCGGTCTCGTCGATACATTCGGAGCTGCGGCTCGTAGCGGTGGAGGGGGTGGCTCGGCGGGTAGCCGAGATCGTGGTTCATGCGCGGCAGGATCACGGCGTCGATATCCTCGTCGCGAGCCGCCTGCCGGAGTTCCTCCGCCAAGCCAGGCCGCACCCGCTCGTCCGGATCCAACACCAGGATCCAGTCATGAGAGGCCTGCTCCGCGAGCTCGTTTCGCACCATCTCGACGATGGGTACCGGCTCCCGTACGATCACCCGGGCTCCGTAGTCCTCAGCCAACACGGAGGACCCATCCGTGCTGGCAAGGTCCAGAAGCAGGATCTCGTCCGCCCACTGCACCGACTCCAGGGCCGGCTCCAGCCGATCTGCCTCGTTGCGGCAGACGATGCAGACCGAGATGCCGGCCGGGCCAGCCGTCGGGCGGCGGCGGGCGGCGTCCGACGGCGATGAATCTTGTCCCTTCACGATCCTCCTCCGCGACCTGTGGAGCCGGGCAGCATCCGCACCGTCCGTCCGAGGAGTCTACGCAGCGACCGCAAGAGCACACCGGCAGCGCCCAGCACGACCGGCGCGGAACGGCTGCAGCGAACGGCCTCGAGCACCTGCATCCGAGCCGCGGCATGGTCGTGCCGGCGGATCATGTCACGGGCGTTGCCCAGGGCCCACAGTCCGATGCGCTGCCGCGCCGCCGCTTCGAGCGCCACGGCATCACCGGACGGGAATAGGTCTTTCGAGATCTCGATCGCGAGGCGTGTCTCCCTGATGTTCTGCCCGGTCCTGGAGGCCTGTCCGCTCAACGAGACCTCCTGGTACCGGTACAGGGCCAGTGCCTGCGCCTCGTACCACAGCGGGTAGTGCGCGGCGATCCGGATCCACATCTCCAGGTCCTCTCCACACCGCTCGAACCGTCGGTCGAACCCGCCCACCGCCTCGTACACGCTGCGCCGCACCACGATCGAGGGTGTCTGGATCGGTTGTTCCACCGCAACCACGCGCAGCGACTCCTGCAGGACGCCGCTGCGGGGCTGGGCCAACGGCTTCAAGTGAACCCGGTCGCCGCCACCGTCGATCACCCAGACCCGGCAAAACGCAGCGCCGATGTCCGGATGCTCGGAGAGCGGCGGTCCGAGCGCGGCATAGAACCCATCTTCCACCAGGTCATCCCCGTGCAGGAGGTGGACCACCCTCCCGCGCGCCCTCTCGATGCACGTGTTGAAGTTCCGCACGTGGCCCACGTTCCGGGGCTGCCGGAAGAAGTCGACGCGGCCCCGCCCCACCTCGGAGACTACCGCCTCTGGGTCGTCTCGAGTGGATTCGTCGTCCACCACCTCGATCTGCATCACGTCCGGGCCGGGGTCCTGTGCGAGCACGCTCGCCAGCGTCTCCCGCAGGTAATCGGCGCAATCGTACGTGGGAATCATGACCGACCAGAACGGCCGGTCCTCAACGGCCGGTCGCGCCGGTATGGAGGGCCGCATCGGATCCGCGCGGAGAAGACGTTCTCTGGTTTCGGTCATGCGGTGGGGGGGGCGTGGTGCGCGCGGGCTCCGGCCGATCTTAGGGGGCGAGCAGCACTCCGCACAAGGCCGTTGGGCCACGCCTGGGCCAGCGCTCGGATCGCCGGCCTGCCGCGTACAAGAAGCCGGCCCGCGTCCGCGAGGTCTTTGCCGAAAGCGACACCAGCCACCATGATGAACTCGAGGTTAGCAACGCGATCCGTGCATCCTGGATGAGTGGGACTTCTCCAATCTTCGGGCCTATGGCCGCTACGGAACAGTGCGTCTCTGGCTAGGCATCGAGAGGTGCCGGGGGACCAGGTGACCAGGGTGACGAGGCGAAGCGCCGGAGCGGCACCCGATGAGGCCCCGCCGGTTACCTGGCTGTTGCCGGTACGAAACGGGATGCCGTTCCTGCCGGAGACGCTGGCGTCGATCGAGGCCCAGACGTATGGCTCGTGGCAGGTGCTGGCGTGGGACAACGGCTCGACTGACGGCACCCTGGACGAGTTGCACCGCTGGATTCCCGGCCGGCTGCCCGGACGAGTCGTGGGGGACAGGCCCCTTCAGCTGGGCGAGGCCCGGGCGCGGCTGGTGCAGGAGGCTCCCACCGAGCTCTGCGCCTGGATCGACGCGGATGACCTGAACACCCCGAATCGACTGGAGCTCCAGGTCCGGTTCATGGTCAGGCACCCGGATGTAGCCGCCGTAGGAGGACAGATGCGGACCATCGACGAGAGCGGCCGGTTCGTGGGGCGAGCCGGCTCGTTTGCCCTCGACGATCACGAGATCGTCTCCGACATGCTGGATGGCCCGGGCATGGCGCAGCCAGCCGTGCTCTTCCGCCGCTCGGCAGTTCTGGCCGCCGGGAACTACAGGAACGTGGGGCCCGTGAACGTGGAGGACTACGACCTCTGGCTCCGCCTCGCCGCGACCAGCAGACTGGCCAATCTGCCGGAGCCGGTGATCCACTACCGGGTTCACGCCCGGAGCACAACGGTCCTTGCCGAACGGCGGGGAACCCTTCGCGCCGCAGCCATGGCCCGCCTCGCGGCGCACGCTCCCGCCCTATACGGGTGCACCGAGCGGGAAGCTCGTCTGCTGGCCGCCAACCGGCATCCATTTGCCCTACCCACGATCGTCCGGATCGCCCATCACCTCAGGCAACGCTCGGGCCGGTCGGCCTGGCGATCGCTCCGGTCCGGCAGACTGGGATCCAAGGCCCTTCCATTACTCTGGTCCTGGGACGTGTTGACCCGCGCCACCCTCATGACGATGCGAGTGCGGCCGAAGCATCTGTGTGTTCGAAGCGCTCAGCGAGCGCTTGCTCGCTCGCGCCGACTCCTGCGTCGTCTCCCGGGCCAGGTTGTGCGCTGACATGGCCCGACCTCTCCAGCTCACGGTCGCCGTTTGCACCTGGAACCGATGCGACTTATTGGGGCGGTGTCTTGAACGGCTGACTCGCCTGGCGGTGCCGCCGGACGTGGCCTGGGAGCTGGTCGTGGTGAACAACGGCTCCACCGATCACACCGACGAGGTCATTGAATCATTTTCTCATCGCCTGCCGCTCCGGGGGCTCTTCGAGCCGATGCCCGGTCTCTCGAACGCACGGAACCGCGCACTCTCCGAGGCCGAAGGTGACTACATCCTCTGGATCGACGACGACGTCCTGGTCCACGATGACTGGCTCACCGCGTACGCCCGGGCCTTCCGGAGGTGGCCGGACGCCAGCATCTTCGGGGGGCCCATAGAGCCGATGTTCGAGGGGGACCCGCCCGCGTGGCTGCCGCGGGTGCTGGATCAGATCGGCGGAGTGTACGGTCGCCAGACCCTCGGGGACCAGCCCACGGCCCTATCGGTGGACCGTGTGGGTGAGGGGCCCTACGGCGGCAACATGGCCATGCGGCGGGACGCCCTTCTCGCCTTCCGGTTCGACCCCGAGCTCGGCGTCCGGCACGGACAGTATTCCGTCGGTGAGGAAACCGAGTTGCTCCGGCGGATGCTGGCGGCGGGACTCACCGGTTGGTGGACGCCCGAACCGCGCGTTCGGCATCTGATTCCGGCTGGGAACCAGACGCTGCGATACGTCCGACGCTGGATGGTGGGAGCCGGCCGCTTCAAGGCTCAATCGCTCGGCCGCAGCGTCGAAATGCGCCCGCACTACCGCCGCCACAGGCTGATCGCCTGGATGATCCGGCACGAGGCCCAGTTCCAGATCAAGCGACACATCGTGCCTCCAGAGCGCTGGATCCGCGACCTGATCCAGGCGAGTCAGGCCTGGGGCCAGCTACAGGTCCGAATGAAGCCGCCGCGACTTCGGGGAAGCCATGGGCCATAGTTCTGTGTCTCCGGCCCCGTCCGTCTCGGTCGTCATCCCCACCCACAACCGGCTGCCGTATCTCCGACAATGCCTCGACGCGCTGAGCCGTCAGCGGTTCGACCTCGCCCGGATGGAAGTGGTCGTCGTGGCGGATGGGTGCACGGACGGGACCGAAGAGGCCCTTGCGGGAGCATCGTATCCCTATCCCCTCCACATCATCGCGCAGCCCGCTTCAGGACCGTCGGCCGCGAGGAACCGGGGAGCGGCCGCGGCCAGCGCGCCGCTCCTGATCTTCCTGGACGACGATGTCGTCCCGGCACCGGGCCTCGTGCAGGCGCATCTTGCTGCGCACGGGGAGCCGGAGAAATGCGCAGTGGTCGGCCCGTACCCCCTGGTGGAGCCCCAGGAGGGCGACTTCCTCCGTGAGCACCTCTACCACTACTGGCAGCGCAAGATCGAGGGGATGGCGGCGCGAGGGCGCTCGGCAGACTTCCGGGATGCGGTGAGCGGAAACCTTTCTATTGACAGGGATCTACTCGCCGGTGTAGGCGCGTTCTCCACCGACTTTCGTCGGCTCGAAGACTACGAGCTGGGAGTGCGCCTGGTGGACGCCGGCGTGCCCATCATCTTCGCCCGCGACGCCCGCGGCCTGCACCTGGAGACCACCGACCTGAACCGGTCGCTTAGCACCACCCGTCGCGCCGGCCGGGCGGAGGTCCAGATCGCGGAGCGGCACCCACACGTCGTGTCGGATCTTCGGCTCGCGCAGCAGGATCGCTGGTCCTGCTGGCTCGCGTTCCGTCACCCGGTCCTCGGTGACCTCTTCGCCTGGGCGGGGAAGGGAATCCTCATCGCCACGCAGTGGCTGAGGCTGCGAGACGCATGGACCCGGGCGTACGGTCGCCTCAAGGTGTACTGGTACTGGCGGGGCGTCGCGGACGTTGTGGACGATTATCAGGAGTGGCGGGTGTCGGTGACCACGGACGGATCTGCGGACTGAGGATCGCTCTCCGGCAGAATCACCGCTCGGTACGACCTCGGAGGGCGGGACGTCAGCTGGTCATGTGGCTTCTTTGTCGTCCCGCTGAATGCTCGCCCCCGCTCCCTCAAACGCCTCCCTGCTTTCGCGGGCCAGGAAACGTCGCACTAGCGTCGTGTACGGCTTTCGCAACATGAACCACACTTTGGCTGGAGAGAAGCGACCATTCAGCGGACATAGCCGGAGGGCCTGGAGCACGTGGCGCTGAGACTGGCTCCAGGCACCGATACGCGAGTGATGCAGCCCCAATCGGTAATGAATGGTAGAAAGCTGCCTCCGGGACTGGGCCGACTGGTCGAAATGGAGATTGTGGAGGAGTGCCTCGTAGAATGCGATGAACCGATGATCCTGTTCCTCCCGGCTCAACGCGCTCCACGCGCCCCCGGGATGCATTCGATATGCGGCCATCACCTCATCAATGTAATCAATGGTCCCATGCTGAGCGTTCAGTACGTGCAGCGGCCAGTCGCCCATCGGAAGCTGAAAGAACCAGTCGGGAATCTCTCCGAAAAGCCCGGCCCGGAACATGGCTGAGCATGTAGGTATGAGATTGCCTTCCAATAGATCTACCAAGAAGGCCGGGCTTGGCTGACCTGGACCGAAGCGCGGACGTGGCGGCGTGTCCCCCCGATCGTCAAACATCTCTACGTTGGTGTAGCAGATCGCGCAGTTCGGGGTCGCATCCAGATACCGGGCCTGACGGTCCAGCTTGTGGGGGGCTGTCCAGTAGTCATCGCCTTCGAGGAGAGCGATGTACCTGCCCCGGCACGCGCTGATCGTCCGGGCCAGGTTCCGGTTCATACCGACATTGCGATCCTCCGGAAGGAGCCGTACCCGGTCAGGAAACCGCTCCGCATAACTTCGAACGATCTCTCGAGTCCCGTCCGTCGAGCAGTCCTCGCCGATCACCAGCTCCCAGGGAAGGTCTGTTCCCTGCGCAAGCACACTCAGGATCGCTTGCTCCACGTAGGGTGCCTGGTTGAAGGTGATCATGGCGACACTGATCTTCGGCAACCGCTCTAACCGGGCCATGCCATGTCTCCTGGACCGAGCCTCCGCGGGTCCCCTTCCGCGACGAGCCAATCGCTCTCGTCCTGCATGACCGCCGTCGGGGCGCGCGTACCCGGCTCGCCTCGCTCATGACCAGGCATCGTCACGATACAGCAGCGCGACTCAGCGACCAGGTCCGCTCAAACTCCATGGCCGTATCGGCGCTGATATCCGGCTTCCCCTATACGCGCTCGCACCGCAGCAGCCGATGCGACGGCGCGGCGGAGGACGCTACAGGTCAGGTCGATCTCGGAAGGACCCACCGCCGTCCCCGTCGGAAGCAGGAGCACCCGATCCGCCAGCTTCTCCGTCTCCGGCAACTGGACATCCGGGTAGAGGGAGCGGTAGGGCTCCATCCGGTGACAACCCGGGTAGAAATAGCGGCGGGCGAGCACATTCTCGGCCCATAGCACTTCGAGGAGGTCGTCTCGCGACAGCCCTGCCTCGACCTCCGCTATTTCCAGCACGATGTACTGGAAGTTGCACGCTTCATTCTCGTCATACCTCGTCACAGAGATACCGGGCACGCCCAGGAGGCGGTCCACGTAGCGCTGGTAGTTCGCGCGGTTCACAGCAACAAAATCCTGCATGTGATCCAGGGAGGTGAGTCCCATGGCCGCGCTCACTTCGCTCATCTTGCCGTTCGTACCTTCGTCGATGACCCTGTCGTACCCGGCGAAGCCGAAGTTCTTCATGAGTCGGAGGCGCGCGGCGAGGCTATCGTCGTTCGTGGTCACGACCCCGCCTTCGAAGCTATTGACAAACTTCGTAGCATGGAAGCTGAACACTTCCGCATCGCCGAAGCCGCCGATCATGGATCCGCGGTGCGAAGCGCCCAACGCGTGCGCCGCATCGAACAGCAGACGCAGGCGGTGGCGCCGGGCGATCAGCGCAAGCTCGTCCACCGCGCAGGGGCGCCCCCAGAGATGGACCCCCACGATCCCGCTGGTGCGAGGAGTGATCAGCCGCTCGACCTCAGTAGGATCGAGATTGTGTGTCGCGGCGTCCACATCACAGAAAATGGGCGTAAGCCTTTGCCACCGCAGGGCATGGGCCGTTGCGACGAAGGTAAAGGACGGGACGATGACCTCGCCCGCGAGCCCCAGAGCCCGCACCGCGACCTCCAACGCGACCGTGGCATTGCACATGGCTACGCAGTGGCGGACATTCAGCGTGCGCGCGATACGGGCTTCGAGCTCTGCGACCATCGGTCCTGCGTTCGTCAGCCAGCCCCTATCGAGGATCGATTCGACTCGCTCCAGAAAGGCTGTACGGTCACCGACGTTCGGGCGGCCTACGTGGAGAGGTTTCTCCATGGAGGGCGGTGCACCGAACAATGCCAGGCCCTCAACGCGAGCCTCAGACATTCGGACGCACCGGGCCATGAACCCTGGCAGGTACGCCGTAGGCGAGGCTGCGGGGCGGCACCGGACGCAGGACGAGTGAGCCAGCGCCGATCTGGGCTCCTTCACCGATCGTCACATCGGTCACGACCGTCGCTCCCATGCCGACGAACGCGCCCCGACCGATTCGTACGCGCCCCCCAACACAGGCGCCGGCACTGATGTGCGCGCCATCGGCCACCACCGACTGATGATCCACGGTCGATCCGGTGTTGACAATGACGTGCTTACCCAGCTCCACTCCCGGGCACAGGATCGCTCCGGCGGCGACAACGGTGCCGGGCCCGATGTTAGCACTGCTCGCGACCACTGCCGATGGATGGATCAGGGTAGGGAACTGGAACCCGTGGTCGTCGGCGATCGAAGCGCACCGCAACCGGCCCTCGCAATCGCCGATGGCGATGATGATGTGCTCCACGCCCGTATCCAGGATCTCGGGAAGTCGGCGGGTGCTCCTGTACAGGGGTACCTCCAGGGGCAGGACTGGAGGCTCGGAGCTGACGTCGTCCAGCAAGCAAGCGACGCGGTACTGCCCCACGACACGGATCAGGTCGATGACAACCGTTCCGTGACCGCCCGACCCCCATACGAGAATTGGAGTCGGACGCGACCCCCTGCTTTCAGGCTCGGGTCGCATTAGGCCTCTGGGTTGCCTCCAGTTGCTCCGTCTGCCAGGCGAGGTTCGGGCGCACGGCCCCCTGCCATTTTCCGTACCACGTGAGACCCGCCGGCCGCTCGTCCTTGACCGAGAAGACCAGCACATCAGGCAGTCGAAAGACGAGATCGTGCTCGTCCCGGACGATCAGCAGATCCACCCGATGCAATCCGTCGTTCAGCAGGTCTCCCGGGATCCGGCACGAGCTGCGGAACAGACCGACGGGAAATGGAGTGCCATGCCACGAGTGCTCGTCGACGGACGCGGTATTGAAGATCAGTGTTCCTTCGTGATTGTAGATGTGCAAGCTGATGTTAAGACGCGCTCCGGCCCTCAGGTTCCAGTATTCGAACTCCAGATCCAGCGGCGTTCTGACCGTGATGGCCTCGTCGGGCGTGCCATCGGATGCCCGGACGAGGGCACGATGAAGTTGGACTTCGTCGTTGCCGGGGGCAGAGGCTCGTTCCGGCCAGTGCCGCTGCGATGAAACGCTGACGGCCTCGGTCAGGTACCGCTGGACGACGACGGAGGTCGGCCCGTCCATGGCCAGCACGCCCTGATCCAGCCAGAGCGTTCGATCACAGAGGTTGCGCACGGCCGCCATGTTGTGACTGACCAGGATCACGGTACGACCCTCGTTCGCCACCTCTCCCATCTTGCCAAGGCACTTCTTCTGGAACTGGGCATCGCCTACGGCCAGCACCTCGTCCACCAGGAGGATCTCCGGCTCCAGGTACGCCGCCACCGCAAAAGCGAGTCGTAAGTACATGCCGCTCGAATAATGCTTGACGGGAGTGTCGATGAAACGTTCGACTTCGGCGAAGCTGACGATCGCATCGAACTTGCGGTCGATCTCCTCCCGCCGCATCCCGAGAATGGCGCCGCTGAGATAGGTGTTCTCCCGACCGGACAGTTCCGAATGGAAGCCGGTCCCGACCTCGAGCAACGAGCCTACGCGCCCCCGCAGTTCGATCTGTCCCAGTGTCGGCTCGGTGATCCGAGACAGGATCTTCAGCAGTGTGCTCTTGCCTGCGCCGTTGTGGCCGATCACACCCAACACCTCACCTCGGTCGACTTCGAAGGAGACATCGCGCAGGGCCCAGAAACGATCCTGTTTACGCGGCGCTCCGGACCAACCACCCCGAAACGCTCGGGATGCGGCGGCCGCGATGGCGTCTCGAAGCGTGTTGTGCCGCTCCTCGACCGCGGCGATGGGGTACTCCTTGCCCACGCCTTCGGCGCGAATCGCGACCATGCTCATGATCGGGAAGCCAGCATTCCGTCAAACCACATCGGCAAAGGTCCTCTCGAGCCTGCGAAAATAGAACGCGCCACCGACAAGGATCAGAAGCGCCGCCACGGTCGACACCGCCACCATGGGTCCGGGGGCCGTCTCCGCACCCAGCAGCGCCCACCGGAACCCCTCCACCACACCGACCATGGGATTGAGCGCGTACAGGGTCCGCCACGGCCCGTCGAGCAGCGAGCTCGGGTAGGCAATGGGCGTGGCGAAAAGCCAGACCTGCACCACGAACGGCACTACGTACCGCACGTCCCGGTACCGGACGTTGAGCGCCGAGAACCAGAGCCCCACGCCCAGCGACGTCACGAGGGCCAGGCCCAGCAGGGGGATCAGCCAGATCACGTTCGCCGTGGGTGCGATCCCGTAGAAGAGCATCATCCCCAGCAGGACGATAAAGGCCAGAGCGAAGTCCACGGCACCTGCGAGCACCGTAGCAGTGGGAATGGCCAGCCTCGGGAAGTACACCTTCTTGATCAGGTTTTGGCTCCCCACCAGGCTGTTCGCCGAGTGGGTCAGCCCGTTGGCGAAGAACGTCCACGGCACCAGGGCGGCGAAGCTGAAGATGGGGTAGGGGATGCCGTCGGAAGGCACGCCGGCCAAACGGCCGAAGAACAGGCTGAACACCACCATCGTGAAGAACGGCTGGATGATGGCCCAGCTCGCGCCCAGCGCGGTCTGCTTGTAGCGGACCTTGATATCCCGCCAGACCAGGAAGTACAGCAGCTCCCGGTATTGCCACAGCTCGCGCAGATCCAGGGAGCGCCAGCCGCGGGACGGCCGGATGTACGTGACCGGAAGGTCGGCCGGCTCGGCGGCTCCCGGTTTCCCCTCTAGTACCGGCGACGGGTTCACTGCCACAGGGGCCTGTACTCCACGGACGGATCTTTCCGGCTCCGAAGCCATCGCGCCCCGCCCACCGCCATCCCCGCGGCATAGGCGAAGCGGGAAGCGAGGATGGCCGGGGTCATGAGCAGAGGCTCGTACACGCCCGCCCGGAGCCAGCTGACCAGGATGTACGCCGTGTGGGCGAACGCGAGCGGAAAACTAGCCACGATCACCGCCCGCGGATAGCGGTAGAGCCACGCCATCCGCGCGGAGCCGGTCTCCGACTTGGCCTCGACGGCAGTGTACGCCCAGCGGTAGTTGCGCTTGAGCAGGTTGAAAAAGCCCGGGCGGTTCTCGTGGAAGGCGAGCGCCTTTGGCTCGAACCAGATCCGGTGCCCGTCCCGCCGCAGCTCCGCCTGCCAGTGGCGCTCCTCGTTGGTGTAGGAGAATGGTTGCCGCTCGGTAAAGCCGGACGTGGCGCGAAAGGCATCGCGCCGGACGCTCAGGTTCGGCGGCGGGTGATGAGGGACGTACCCGGCGGGCCGGCGGGAATGGATCAGGTACCAGCCGCAGTAGTAGTCGCACCTCGCCGTCGCCGACAGCCCCGGCGGCAGGTCCAGCGCGCCACCCACCACGGTCGCGCCACGGTCATGCGCCGCCAGGATCGCCGCAAGCCAACCGGGCGCCGGCGTGCAGTCGGCGTCGAGGAAGACGAGAGGGTCTCCGTTGGCCACCTCCGCTGCCCGGTTCCGAGCCGCTGCCGGATTGCCGCT
>CAYXJH010000011.1:0-24800 GCA_964465415.1 uncultured Gemmatimonadaceae bacterium | reverse complement strand
CGTCAGGGCATTGGTCTGGGGGAATTCAGACCGCAGCCACTCGCTGAGCCCGGCCATGGCCGGTGCGGCGTCGGTCGGCGTGGCGCCCGGCACCAGGCGGGCAACCACGCTGATCCATTCGCTCCGTCGGCCCTGCGCGGTCGTGGCGTCGAACTGGGCCGTGTACGCCACAGGGACGTACAACTCCGTGTCCGCCGGGAAAGCGAACCCGGCGGGCAGAACGCCGATCACGTTGTGGGGCGTCCCGTTCAAGGTCAGGATCCGACCCAGGATCTGCGGGTCCGAGCCGAACCGCTGGGTCCACGACCGGTGGGACAGGAGGGCGACGTCGGTCCGGCCGGGCTGGAACTCCTCGGCGGCGAACGACCGGCCGAGGGCGGGCTGGCCGCCCAGCACTTCCAGGAGCTCCGGCGTCACGAGCGCCGCCTCCAGCTCCGCGGGGTCGCCCGTGCCGGTGAGCGTCCGGCGCGTCTGGGCGTACCCTGCCACCGCCGAGAACAGGCTCGCGTCGGCCGCGACACTCATGAAGTCCGGCGGCGACAGCGGGTACGTGCCGTCCTCGTTGGGGTACACCGTGTAGATCCGCACCAGCTCGTCCGGCCGCTCGAACGGGAGGGACCGGATCAGCACGCCGTCCACCACGCTGAAGATGGCCGTGGTGGCGCCGATCCCCAGCGCCAGCGTGACGAGGGCGACGGCGGCGAAGCCGGGGCTGCGGCCCAGCTTGCGCAGGGCGTACTGCACGTCCTTGAGAAACGTGTCCACGGCGACCTCGGATTGGTGGGAGCTGGGAGTCGACCGTCGGATCAGTCGACGTCGAATCCGGCTTCCTCGAGCTCGTGCGCCGCCTCGCTCCGCTCATCGCTCACGATCCGGCCGTCGAAGAGGTGCAGCGTACGCCCCGCGTACTGGGCGTAGCGCGGGTCGTGGGTCACCATGCAGATCGTGGCGCCCTCGCTGTGCAGCTCCCGAAGCAGGTCCATCACCGCCTCGCCGTTGACCGAATCCAGGTTCCCTGTCGGCTCGTCCGCCAGCAGCACCGACGGGCTCCCGGCGATCGCACGCGCCACCGCGACGCGCTGCTGCTGACCCCCCGACAGCTGCGCCGGGTAGTGGCCGGTCCGATGGCTCATGCCGACCCGCTCCAGCGCCTCCTGCACCCGACGCTTCCGCTCCGGCGACGGCATGTTCCGGTACGTCAGCGGGAGCTCCACGTTCTCGTAGACCGTCAGGTCACCAATCAGGTTGAAGGCCTGGAAGATGAAGCCGATCTCGCGGTTCCGGATCTGGGCACGCTGCGAGGCCGACAGGTTCTCCACCGGCTCGCCCGCCAGTCGGTACTCCCCCGACGTGGGCGAGTCCAGTAGCCCGATGATCGACAGGAGCGTGGTCTTCCCGCACCCCGACGGACCGGCGATCGCCAGGAACTCGCCCTGCCGGATCTCCAGGTGGATCGAAGCCAGCGCGTGCGTCTCGACCTCCTCCGTGAGGAAGACCTTCGACAGCTCCCGCATCCCGACCAGCAGCTCCCCGTTCTCTTTCGACCCGCCCGTCGCCGTCGCGTTGTCCGCAGCCTTCACGTTCATTGGGCTTCCTCTCGAAGAATGTTGTCCCGGCTTCAACGGAGCCGGATACGATCGTGCGCATCGTGCGCCGAAAGATCCGACAGGATCACCACGTCACCCGGCTCGAGGCCGTCCTCCACCTCGATGGTATTCACGGAGCTGCGACCCAGCCGGACCGGTACCCGCACCGCAGATTTACCTGCGTCCACGACCTTCCACACGCTCACCAGGCTGTGCGCCTGGCCATAGGCCGGACGGCCCGTGTAGAGGACATCCTCCAGACGCTCGATCTGGATCGTCCCCTCCACGCTCAGGTCCGGCCGGGCCCCGCGCGGGAGCTCGCCCACCAGCGCCACCTCCACAGCCACCGCACCCTGCTGGACCGACGGGTCGATCCGCCGGACACGCCCCTCGACAATGCCGTTGCGCGTATCGATCGCCGCCGTCTGCCCTACGGAAAGGTCACGGGCCTGGGTTTCAGGCACCCGCAGTACCGCCATCAGCCGACCCGGCTCGACCACCCGCGCCAACGACTGGCCCGGCATCACCCACTGCCCGATCTCCAGCGTCAGGTCCTGCACCACGCCCGGCGCCGTGGCCCGCACCGACATGGAGGCGGAACGGGTCTCCTGGAAATCGGAGATGTCGCGCAGCCGATCCACCTGGCGGCGCTGCGCGTCGATCCGCTGATCCAGCGACGCCTCCAGCAGCCGGAGCCGCTCCCTCTCGATCTCCAGTCGCTCCGCCACCTCCCTGGCCTCGTCCTCCAGGCGCTGGAGATCCATTCGCGGGATCAGGTTCCGCTCCGCCAGCTCACGCGACGCTTCCAGCCGCCGCTCCGTCTCGCGACGCTCGCTCTCGATCTGCGCCACCCGCGCCCGCTGCTCCAGGCGCTGGCTGGCCAACGTCACCATCAGGTTTGACACCTCCGCCTCCGCAGCCGCCAGCTGGCGCTCCGCGTTCAACCCCTCCACCTGGACGTCCGGGTTGCTCAGCTCCATAAGCACCGTCTCCGCCGTCACCGTCTCACCGGGCTGCACGTGGATCCGCTCGATCCGCCCGCTCGTCACCGCCACGATCCACCGCGCCTGCTCCGGCACCAGCGTCCCCGGACCGCGGACCTGCCGGACGAACTCGCCGCGCCGCACGCTGTCCGTCCAGATCGTCGCCCGGTCCACCGCAGGCGCCGCAGGCTCGAGACTCCAGATCGCCGCGCTCAGGCCGATCACCGCCACGACGCCGATCGCGACCGGGACGTATCGCCGTATGCTCTTCTTCTGCTCCCGCGGTATGTCCAACGTTAGCTCCATGTCCAGTGGGATCCGACACCCCATTCAGAAGGAAGGATTATACCCCGCCCCCGACACCGCGAACATCGCGTAACCACGCCACCTTCTGCCCGCCCGACCGCAACGGCACGTGGCTCCGGTGTCCGCCCCCGGGATTGCCCGTCCCATTTTCGAACACCCCCGAGACCCGAGACCCGAGACCCGCGCTCCACACGCAAACTTTCGGAAAGGGCAGCGTTTGACGAGCGCAGCCCCGCCCTCCTTGTCCCCTACCCCCGCCGCCTTACATTCCACGCTCCGCGCGCGATGACCCGAGCCCCGAGCCGCCGTTGACCCTGCCCATCACCGACCCTGTACTCATTGTCGCGCTGGCGATGGGCCTGTTCCTGGCCGCGCCCCTGCTGTTCGAGCGGATGCGTGTGCCGGGGATCATCGGGCTGATCGTGGCGGGGGCGGTGGTCGGCCCCCACGGCCTTGGGCTGCTGGCGCGGGACCCGACGATCGTGCTGCTTGGAACGGTGGGATTGCTGTACCTGGTGTTCCTGGCGGGTCTGGAGCTGGACCTCCACCGGTTCGCCCAGTACCGGCGACAGAGCCTGGTGTTCGGCCTGCTCTCGTTCGGGTTCCCGATGGGTCTGTCGCTGCTGGTCATGCCGATGCTGGGGTTCGGGCTACCGGCGGCGATCCTCATGGGGTCGATCATCGGGTCGCACACCCTGCTGGCGTATCCGATCGTCAGTCGACTCGGGCTCTTGAAGAACACCGCGGTGACGACGGTGGTGGGAGGCACCCTCGTCACGGACACGCTGGCGCTGGGTGTGCTCGCCGTGGTCGCCGGGACCCTGGACGGGGACGTTTCGGCGGGGTTCTTCCTCCAGCTCTTCGGCGTGCTCGGCCTTTACGTGGTGGTGGTCGTGGCGGGCGTCCCTTATCTGGGCCGGTGGTTCTTCCGCAACACGCCGGGGCAGGCACCGGCGGAGTTCATCTTCCTCATGGTCGTGCTGTTCGCGTCGGCGTTCCTCGCGGACCTCGCGGGCGCCCAGCCGATCATCGGGGCGTTCCTGGCGGGTCTGACGTTGAACCGGTTGATCCCCAACCAGGGCCCCCTCATGAACCGCGTGCGGTTCGTGGGTAATGCCCTGTTCATCCCGTTCTTCCTGATCTCGGTCGGGATGCTGGTGGATGTTCGCGTACTGACCCGTAGCCTGGATGTCTGGGTGATCGCCGTCGCCATCATCGCCATGGTCCATGCCGGGAAGTTCGCTGGCGCCATGATCAGCCAGCGCCTGTTCGGTTGCAGCCGTGACGAAGGGGTGTTGATGTTCGGGCTGTCGTTGCCGCAGGCGGCAGCCACGCTGGCCGTAACGTTCGTGGGCCTCGAGATCGGGCTGTTCGACGAGACGGTGGTCAACGCGGTGATCGTGATGATCCTCGTGACGGGGCTGGTGGGGCCCTCGCTGGCGGAGAAGGCCGGTCGCAGGCTTGCGCTGCACGAGGACCAGAAGCCGTACGACCCGGGCGAGGCGCCGCGCCGGATCCTGATCCCGATCTCGAACCCCGCGACGGCGGAGGCGCTGCTGGACATCGCGTTCATCCTGAGGGGCCCCCGGTCCGATGAGCCGATCTACCCCCTCATGGTGGTCCCCGAAGCGACCGAGGTCTCAGAAGCTAAGGTTGCCGAGGCGGAAAAGATGCTGGGCCATGCCGTCATCTACGCCGCCGGCGCGGACGTGCCGGTCGTCCCGTTGACGCGGGTGGACCGGAACATCCCGACGGGGATCTCGCGCGGGATCGCGGAGACTCGCAGCTCGGTGGTCGTGATCGGTTGGGACGCGCGTCGTACAGCCCAGACCCGCATCTTCGGGAGCGTGCTCGATCAGCTCCTGGACCAGACCCGTCAGCTCGTGATCGTGGCCCGGCTCGGCCACCCACTCAACACGACGGGCCGGATCGTTCTGGTCGTGCCGCCGGGCAGCAGGCATCACCCGGGGTTCATCGGCGCGCTTCAGGCGATCAAGCAGATGGCGAACGAGCTGGGGGCCGAGATCGAGGGGGTGGTCGTGCAGGATGACACCGCGCGATACAAGGAAGCGTTCTCGGAGATAAGCCCGCAGGTGCCCGCGGAATGGCGGTTCGTCGACCGCTGGGCCAAGCTCCTCCCCACCCTGAAGGAAACCTTCGTCCCGGACGATCTCGTCGTGGTGCTGTCCGCCCGCCGCGGCGCCCTGTCCTGGCACCGGGAGCTGGACCGGCTGCCGGCCGTGCTGCCCAACTCCGGGGTGGACAGTTTCCTGATGGTGTTCCCCTCGGAAACGCGGCCCACGACCCAGCGGGACTTTGCCGGCACCGTCCTGCCCCGTGCGCTCGCGCCGGAGCGGGTGATCTTCGAGCTGCCACGTCTTCCGTTCGAGCAGGCCATGGACACCATGCTCCGGTCCGCGTTCGCCGACGATCTGCCGCGCCTCCGCCAGATCTCGGCCGCCCTGGCCGCGAGCGAACGGGACTTCTCGAACGAGATCCTACCGGGCGTCGTCGTCCCTCATGCCCAGGTGGCCGGGCTCCCCGAGCCCATGTTGTTCCTGGGCATCAGCGAGGAAGGCGTCGACTTCCCCAACGCCAGCGAGCCGGCGCGCATCATCTTCGTTCTGCTCAGCCCGCCGGAAGCGCCGGAGGAGCACCTGCGGGACCTGGCGGAGGTGGTCAGGCTCGTGGGTAATCAGACCCGAATCCAGGCGCTCCAGGCCAGTAGCACCATCGGGGAGCTCATCGAGGCGTTCCGGTCCGATCAGGAGGGCGAGGCGGCCGGCGGCGAGGATGGCGCGAGCGACCCGGTCAGAGCAGGGGCGTGATCAGGCGGGCGACGTTGTCGCCGAGGACCCGGAGCGGACCCCGCCCCCCCCACGTCGACGCGGTCAACCGCTCCGCCAGCTCGATGTACTCCGCCTGCAGATAGTGAAGCTGGGAGGCGAAGTCGCTGTCGTAGACGAGCAGGGCCAGCTCGAAGTTCAGCGTGAAGCTCCGTGCGTCCAGGTTCGCCGACCCAAGGATCGCGAACTCCCGGTCCATCGTGAGCGTCTTCGCGTGAAGCAGCCCACCCCGGTATTCCCGGATCTCGACGCCCGCCTCCAGCAGATACCCGTAGTGGGATCGACCAGCCGCCTGGGACAGCCGGTGATCGCCGTGCTGCGGTACCACGAGCACGACCTCGACGCCTCGTAGTGCCGCGGCCCGCATGGCGGTCAGCAGCGCATCGTCGGGCACGAAGTACGGGGTCGTAAGGACGCACCGGTCGCGTGCGAGTTGGAGCGTCTGGATGATCACGTCCAGCAGTGGGGACCGGTATGCGGTCGGGGCGGTCGGTAGCAGCGAGGCCGCGACCCCGTCCGGATCCACCCGCGCTGGCGGGAAGAACCGCGGGTCGTGATCGAGCGGCCCCGCCGTGAACGCCCAGTCCTTCAGGAACACTTCCTGGCAATCGTAGACGACGGGGCCCTGGACGCGAGCGGAGACGTCGATCCACTCGCCGAACGACTCCTTGCCGGGGTACACCGGGTCCGTGAGGTTGTGGCTCCCGATGTACGCGGCCTGTCCGTCCACCACCGCCAGCTTCCGGTGGTTCCGGACATCGATTCGAGCCGCCAGCGCCCGGACGGCGCTGACTGGGAGCATCCCCACCACGGCGACGCCCGACGTCCGCAACCGTCGGCACATCTCCCCGCGCAGGAAGCGCCGCGAGCCGGCGGCATCCAGGAGCATGCGACACGCCACACCACGCCCGGCGGCGCGCAGGAGGGCGGCGGCGACCTCGCTCGTCACCGGGTCCTGGTTCCAGTCGTCGGCGATGTAGTAGAGCAGGTGGCAGTGGTGGGTGGCCGCGTCGATATCGGCGATGAGCCGCGCGAACACGTCGGTTGCGTCCTCGATCAGCTCGATGCGGTTACCCGGGCGTGGCTCACGCGCCCCGACCGCGCCCGCCAGGTTGTCGATCATGCGGTGTGGGCCGCGCAGCGTCGCATGGCCGTGCCGCGCGAACTGCCGTCGCAGCTCGGGCGAGCCGGAAACCGCGTCGACGAGTCGCTGGTACTCCTGCGACCGGGACCGGCCCAGCCGGATCTCGCCCAGCAGCAGATAGGCGAGCGCGCCGACGAACGGCAGGAACGCCACGATGGCGAGCCAGGCCAGGGCCGGCGCGGCTGAGCGTTTCCGGCTCACTATGACCACGAACATGACCAGCCGGACCGCCCATTCGGCAACGAAGAGCCAGCGCATGGTGGGAGGTTACGACGTGGTCACGCCGGGATCAATCCGTGGTCGGCCACTTCAGCGCCTGATCAGGACGGCGGCCGAAGCCCCGGGGAGACGGACCTGGCGGCCTTCCGCGTCGATGCCCTCCCGGCTGGCCAGCCGGAGATTCGCTCCCTCCCAACCGTCCGGCAGGTCCACCGCTCGCGGCGCTTCCGACAGGTTGCAGCACACGGCCACGTCACCGCGCAGCATGACGACGGTCCGGGTTTCAGGGTCCGCCATCACGGACAGCCCGGTCCCGCGGCCGCCCAGGAGGGAGGGCGTCGATCGCCGCAAGGCGATGAGCTGCCGGTACCACGACTCTACCTCCGCGTGGGGGGACCGCTCCCGTTCTTCCCAGCGGAGCCTGGATCGCTGGAACGTCGCTGGCTCCTGCGGGTCGGGTACCTGCTCCGGGTCCCAGCCGAAGGAGGCAAAATCACTGCGGCGCCCTTCCCGCACCGCGTCCCCCAGCTCGGCGTCCTCATGGTCGGTGAAGTACTGGAACGGACTCGATGCGGCCCATTCCTCACCCTGGAACACCATGGGGATGAATGGCGCGGTCAGGACCAGAGCGGCCGCGACCATCTGAAGCTCCGGCCCCGCAAGCTGTCCGATCCGTTCACCCCGGGCGCGGTTGCCCACCTGGTCGTGGTTCTGGATGTAGCCCAGGAACCGGTGCGCTCCGAGGCCATCGGTGGGCCGGCCGTGGCGCCGCCCACGGTGGGTCGAGCGGCGCCCGTCGTACACGTACGCCCCGCGAAGGGCGGTCGGCAGGTCTTCGATCCCGTCGAAGTCCGAGTAGTAGCCAGAGGATTCCCCGGTCAGCGCGACGTGGAGCGCGTGGTGGAAATCGTCGCTCCACTGGGCGTGCAGGCCGTACCCGCCGCGCTCGCGACTCCAGAGAAGGCGAGGATCGTTCAGGTCGCTCTCGGGAATCAGCCACAGGGGACGACCGACCTGGGCGGACAGCGCCTCCACATCCTCCGCCATCTCCTCCAGGATGTGGACCGCCGATGTGTCCAGGATGGCGTGCACGGCGTCCAGCCGCAGTCCGTCGATGCCATAATCCCGTAGCCACATGAGGGCGTTGTCGATGAAGAACCTCCGCACCTCGTCGCTACCCGCGCCGTCGAAGTTCACGGCTTCGCCCCACGGCGTGCCGTAGCGATCGGTGAAGTACGGCCCGAACTCGCCGAGGTAGTTCCCGGCCGGGCCCAGGTGGTTGTACACGACGTCGAGGACCACCCCAAGCCCGCGGCCATGGCATGCATCGACGAACCGCTCCAGCCCCGCCGGCCCGCCGTACGGCTCGTGAACGGCGTAGAGGGCCACCCCGTCGTAGCCCCAGCCGTGTCGGCCGGAGAACCCGTTGACCGGCATGAGCGAGACGGCCGTGACCCCGAGCTCAACCAGGTGGTCGAGCCGCTCGATCGCCGAATCCAGCGTGCCCCCGGGCGTGAACGTGCCGACGTGGAGCTCGTAGAGGACCGCGGAGGGAAGGTGGAAGCCACGCCAGCCCCCGTCGCTGCGCACCACCCCACCTCGCTCGACCACCCGGCTCGGTCCGTGGACGCCGTGGGGCTGCCAGCGGGACCGGGGATCGGGAAGAGCGGGGCCGTCGTTCAGGGAGAACGCGTAGTCGGTCCCGGCCGGGAGATCCGGCGCGTCCAGGCCCCACCAGCCGGATCCGCGGTGCCGTATGATTTCCATGGGCCTCCGCTCCTCGCCGGCCACCAGCTCCACCCGCTCCGCGGCGGGAGCCCAGACCTCGAACACGCTCATCGAGCGTCCTCCCTGCTCAGCAGCGCGACCGGGAACCGGCCGAGCAGTGAATCCACGCGTCGGGTGCCGCCCTGCAGCCGGTCCCCCGTCAGCTCGTTCCGCCACGTCCCTTCCGGCAGCATCACTTCCGTATTCAGCCAGCCGCCCGCTCGGGCCAGGCCGACGACCAGCCGGGGCACGATTACGACCACTTCGCTCCCGCGCATGAACCCGACCACGTTCGGTGCGGCCGCGCCCCGTGCCTCCACGGGCTCGTAGCCGCCCTTGTCACCGAACGCAGCCGGATGCGCCGCACGCACGCGCAGCGCGTGTCGCACGACCCACAGCTTGGGCAGTCCGGCCTCCATCTCCTCCAGGACCGTTTCCGGCGAAGGCAGCCCGGCGTCGGTCGGCGTGATACGGTCCAGGAGCCGGCGCCGCGTGTCGAAATCGACCGGCCGCCGGTTGTCCGGGTCCACCAGGCTCAGGTCCCACAGCTCCGTGCCCTGATAGAGGTCGGGTATGCCCGGCGCCATCAACTGGACCAGCTTCTGCGCCAGGGACACTACCCGGCCGGGAGCGATGATCGGCTGGACGAATCGGTCGACCTGGCGTGCCCAGTCTCCGTCCATCAACCCGGCGGTGAACGCCGCCAAAGCGGCATCGTACTCGGGGTCGGGGTCCGTCCACGACGTCCGGAGCTTGGCCTCCCGTGACGCCTTCTCCATGTACGCGAGCAGCCGCTCCCGGTCGATGGGCCACGCGCCCACCGCCGATTGATAGAGCAGATACTCCATGCCCGGGTCCGGATCCACGCCGCGCGGCCAGTGGCGGGTGTTCGCCTCGTGCCAACCCATCACGGCGGTGGCCCACTGCTCGGGGATCTCCGACAGGACGAAGAGGCGGGCGCGCACGTCCTCGGACCGCTTCGTGTCGTGCGTGGAGAGCGTGGTCATGGCAGCCGGCCACCGCTCCGCCCGGGCGGCGCTGCGTGCGTGGAAATCCGACGGGTTCAGACCCCAGCGCCCGGGCGAGCCGCCCACCTCGTTGAGCGGGGTGAACCGGAGGTGGCGGTAGAACGTGGTGTCCTCCTCCCCCTTGGCCGCGACCGGTCCCGTGAACTGCTGGAAACGCATGCGGAGGCCTCGCGCCTCGTCTCCCTCCACCTCACCCAGCAGGATCGTCCTGAGAAATTCCAGCAGCTCCGGGTCCAGATCCGGGCGATGCTCCAGCGCCCCCGCGATGGCACGGTCCACCACAGAGCGGTCCGCGTCAGTGGCCTCGCCCGATTCCGACACGTAGGTCCGGTAGACCGGGAACGCCGCCGCGACCTCGGCCAGGGCATCGCGGAGCTCTCGCCGGGTGAAGTCCCGGTATCGCCGACGCTCCTCGCATACCTGGACGAATGCGTTCGCCAGCCGGCTCAGGTCCGCCGCCAGCACGTCACGCAGCACGTCTTTCTTCGCCTCGTACGCGGTATCGTGGACATCGCCGGCCTGGCCGGTCAACGCCTCCCACAAGCGGGTGAACGGCGCTTCGCCCGCCGGATCGACGAACAGGCCGCCCACGTCGTTGAGCACCTCGTACCCGGTGGTCCCGGCGATCGGCCAGGGCGGGAGCTCCTCGTCCGGCATCAGGATCTTCTCTGCCACGATCCACGCGTCGGGCGCAGCGTTCCGCAGTCGCTGGAAGTACTCACTGGGGCGGCGCAGCCCGTCGGGGTGATCGACGCGCAGCCCGTCGAGCACGCCGTCGCGCAACCAGGTCAGGACCCGTTGGTGGACCGCCTCGAACACGACCTGGCGCTCCGTCCGGAGACCGGCCAGGGTGGTGATATCAAAGAACCGGCGGTAGTCCAGCTCCTGCCCCCCGACCCGCCAGTGGGCCAATCGGTAGTTCTGGTTGGACAGCAACCTGTCCAGATCATCGGCGTCGGCGTTGATGGCGTCCACCACTCGATCAATGGCCGCGCGGACCACAGCGTGCTCCGAAGCCAGAGTGCGGAGGCGCCGGTCCAGCACCTCCAGGTCACGCTGGCGGGATTCCACCGCCTGCGGCTCCAGATCCGCTGAAGCCTCCGGAAGCCGGCCATGGGCGCGCGCAAGGAATCCGAGCTCTGCGAGAGACGGGTCGTCTAGGGGGTTGCCGTCCTGGGTCGACGAGGAAGCGGCCCGACCGAGCGGCTCGGCCAACGACCGGGGCGCAACGGGCAGGACGTGGTCGTGGTAGCGAAGGCGGAACACGCCACCTTCGTGGTCCAGGCGGATGCTCCCGGCCTCCAGCTCCCGCCCGTAGTGGTCCCCGAGGATCGGCATGAGGACCAGGTCGCGCAGCTTGGATTCGGGCGGGTCCCAGTCCACGTCGAAGTATGCGGCGAACTCGCTGGCGGGCCCGTTGCGGAGGACATCCTCCCACCACTGGTTCTCCGGCCCGGTGATGGCCATGTGGTTCGGCACGATGTCCAGGACCTGACCCAGCCCTACCCGGCCCAGCGCCTCGCAGAACCGGGCATGCCCGGCCTCACCGCCCAGCTCGACGTTGACACGCGACGGATCGACCACATCATACCCGTGCGTGCTGCCGGGGGCGGCCTGGAGATACGGCGACGCGTAGAGGTGCGACACGCCGAGGGCCGCGAGATAATCGACCAGCTCGGCCGCCTCCGCGAACCCGAAGCCGGGGCGAAGCTGCAATCGGTAGGTGGCGCGAGGTGCTGGCATCGTCTGCCGGGCAATGCAGAAACCGTACTCGCGGCACCCTCGACGTTTGGAGGCTCCTCATGCACAACGTGATCGTCCTGGGCGTCGGGCGGGTGGGCGCCGCCATGGCACGGGACCTGGCGGCCGACCCGGGGTTGCGGGTGTCAGCCGCTGACGCCGACCGGGCCGCGCTCGACCGGCTCCGCACATCGCCGGGCGGAGCCTCGATCCGGACGATGCCAGCGAACCTGGCCGACCGGGCGACGCTGGTCCGCGTCCTCGAGGGCCACGACCTCGCCATCGGCGCGGTTCCGGGGCCCATGGGGTTCCGGACCCTCGAAGGCGTCCTGGAAGCGGGTGTGCATGCCGTGGACATCTCGTTCTGCGAGCAGGACCCGTTCGCGCTTGACGAGGTGGCGCGGCGCCGCGGCCGAACCGCCATCGTGGACGCGGGTCTGGCGCCGGGCCTCAGCAACCTCATCCTCGGCCACCACGAAGCCCGCCTCGCCGAGACCGCCCGGTTCGAATGCCTGGTGGGGGGCATCCCGGCGGACCCGAAGCCGCCATGGAACTATAGGGCGCCCTTCTCGCCCATCGATGTCATCGCCGAGTACACGCGACCGGCGCGGTTCCGCCGGGCGGGCCGGCAGGTGGTCGAGCCGGCCCTGGACGGGCTGGAGACGGTGGACCTCCCGGGCGTCGGGCGCCTCGAAGCGTTCCTCACCGATGGCCTCAGGACGCTGCTACGCACAAGCCGAACGCCAGACCTCATCGAGAAGACACTCCGCTGGCCCGGTCACGCGGATAGGATCAGGGTCCTCCGCGACTCGGGTTTCTTCGACCCCGAGCCCCGTCGGATCGGCCAGTGCACGATCTCGCCGCTGGACCTGGCGACCACGCTCCTCTTCGATGCGTGGCGGTACCCGCCGGACGAGGCCGACATGACCGTGATGCGCGTGGTCGTCGATGGCACCGATGAGCGGGGTGGCGTCCGCCATACCTATCACCTGCTGGACCGGCACGATTCGGCCTCCGACACCTCTTCGATGGCCAGGACCACGGGCTACACCGCGACCGCGCTGACACGCCTCGTGCTCGACGGCCGTTTTCGGCAACCCGGCGTGTGGGCGCCGGAAACGGTTGCCGCGCAGGGCGGCGCTCTCGGCCACGTGCGCGGCTACCTCGAGGCCCGAGGTGTAACGATGGATCATGGCATGGTCCGAAGCTGATCGACGGGTCCGTGCGACCGCCGGGACCGTACTCCTGGCCTTGACGCCGCACCGGGCGCGGCCGATATTCGCGCTCGGCGAACACCTCCGACCGGCGCATGTCAGGTCCGGAGGCCGATGGCGACTCGGGCCCGGGCGATTCGCCCGGGCTCTTTCGTTGTCCGCCCGTCAGCGCGCGGGGCGTCAGACCGCAGAGCATTGGAACACCAAAGGGAGTGCGTCAGGATGCGTACCACCGGCACCGTCAAGTGGTTCAACGACCAGAAGGGCTTCGGCTTCATAACCCCGCAGGACGGCGGAAAGGACTGCTTCGTGCACCACAGCGCCATCCAGGGTGAGGGGTTCAAGACTCTGGCCGAAGGCGAGCAGGTCGAGTTCGACGTCGTGCAGGGCCAGAAAGGCCCGGCGGCCGAAAACGTCATCCGGCTCGGCCACTGACACCGAGAAACGAATCCGACGAAGCGAGCGGCCGCTCCGGATCACGCCGGGGCGGCCGCTTCGCATGAGGAAGCCATGACAACCGCTGCTTCGTCCATCGTCCTCCTTGGCGCCACGGGCTTTACCGGCCGCCTCGTCGCAGAGGAGCTCGGACGGGCCGGAGGACCGTATGTGATTGCCGGGCGGGACGCCGGCAGGGTCGAGACGCTGGCCGCCAAGCTCGGTGGCGCGGCGACGGCACGCGTCGTCGACGTCCGGGACGGCGACGCGGTGCGATCGCTCGTGGGGCCCGGCTCCGTGGTGATCAATTGCGCGGGGCCGTTCGCCCAGCTCGGCGAGACGGTCGTCCGGGCGTGCATAGAGGTCGGCGCCCACTACACCGACACCACGGGTGAGCAGGTCTTCATGCGTAACGTCCTCGCGCGGCATGACGACGACGCCCGAGCCGCCGGCGTAACGATCGCCCCGGCCATGGCTTTCGAGTACGCCCTCAGCGATTGTGCCGTCGCGCTAGCGGCCGCCGGCTTGGCGAGACCCCTGCGCAGCGTTGACGTGATCTATGCCTGGCAGCGCCCCGCAACATCCCGGGGGACCCGGAAGACGGCGATCCGCATGCTGGGGCGCCGCGGCGTGATCCTGGACCGCGGGCGGTTGACCCGCCGGCCGCAGGGCGCCGAGCGCCGGCTCGTAACCATCTCATCCGGTCGGCCGTTGAACGCCGTGTCGTTCAACTCCGGTGAAGTGGTCACCGTCCCGCGGCATGTCGAGGTGGAGACGGTACGGGGCTGGATGGTGACTGGAGCCGGCGTCGCTCGCCTCGCCCCGTTCGTGGCGCCGGCCCTCCCATTCCTCGCCACTGTATCACGACCCCTGCTCAACGTATGGGTTGGACGCCGGCCGGACCCCGACCCCGTGGAGCGGGAGGCGAGCCGATTCACCATCCGCTCCGAGCTGCACGACCGGACGGGCATACGCCGCGCCTTCGAAATACGAGGCCGTGACCCCTACGGCATCACCGCGGAGGTCGCCGTGGCCGCTGCGCGCCGGATCCTGGGAGCGGACGCGCCGCGTGGCGTGGTGGCACCCGCCCAGCTCATGGCCCCGCGCGCACTGCTGGCGTCGCTGTCCCGACGGTGGCTCACGCTGGTCGAGAACGCCTGACCCGGCGCCCGGGAACCGTACGGCATAACCCGTGTAGGCCTTCATTCCGCCCACGCCGGAGCCCTGGCTCTGGCGCTCCGGGCATCCGCGGACCTCACCGGAGGAAGATGTGACGCAGAAGGCAACGCAGGGCGACACCGTCGCGGTCCACTACACCGGGACGCTGGACAACGGCGAGGTTTTCGATTCGTCGCGGGGGCGTGACCCGCTGGAGTTCCAGGTCGGGTCTGGCCAGGTCATAGCCGGGTTCGATCGGGCCGTCGAAGGGCTGGCCGTCGGTGAGAGCAGGGAGGTCCGCCTGGAACCGGCCGAAGCGTACGGCCAGCCCCAGGATGACCTTCTGGTCGACGTACCTGCCGATCACTTCCCGGATGGGCAGGAGCCCGAGGTCGGGCAACACGTGCAGGTGCAGGTCGCGCCGGGTCAGAGCCGCGTCGCCAGGATCGCCGAGGTCGGTGGAGACACCGTGCGCCTGGATCTCAATCACCCCCTGGCCGGCCAGGCATTGACGTTCGCCGTCGAGCTGGTCGACGTCCGGTAGCCGGCAACGCTGATGGCAGGCGACCCTCCCCGGTCAGCGGGTGGGCCCGGTGATCACCCCGGGGGCGGGAGGCGGCCGATCGGGCGGGCCCTCGAGATCGCCCTCTGGATCGGCGTCATCGGACTCCTCGTGTGGCGATTCGGGCCTCAGGTCGGGGCCGCCCTCGGGCTCCGGCCTGGCATGGAGCCCGCGCCCGATTTCGTCGTCCAGACGCTGGACGGCGACTCGGTTCGCCTCGCCGACCTCCGCGGGCAGGTGGTCCTGGTCAATTTCTGGGCTACCTGGTGCCCGCCCTGTCGGATCGAGATGCCCGGATTCCAGCGTGTGTGGGAGGACTACGGCGACCAGGGGTTCACCATTGTCGGGCTGTCCGTCGACCAGGGCATCCGTAGCGACGTGGCCCGCTGGGTCGAGGATCGGGGTCTCACGTTCCCCATAGCCTTCGCTCCCGGCTCCGTGGTAAGGAGTTACGGCGGCGCGCACGTCCTCCCCACGTCCATCCTCATCGACCGCGACGGCCGGATCGCCCACCGCGTCCAGGGCTACTACGCGGAGCCCGCGCTCCGGGCGGCCGTCCGGAGACTACTGGACCGGCCGCCCCCCGGATGATACCATGGTCATGGTACGATTCGTGAACCTCCCCGGGCCATGATCGACTCGCAGACCGTAGCCAACGACATTCGCGACCGCCTCGCCGACAACCCGGCCGTCCGCCGCGTCGGCATCGAGTTGTTGTGGGCCGCCGCACCGGACCAGGTCCTGACGGTTCGCGCCAAGCACAGGAACCGCGTCCTGACGCTCGAGCGGCCCGCTGGCTGGCTCAGCCGGCCCGCCGCCAACCTGGCGCAGGAGCTGGCGCACGAGCTCGTGGCCGAGGCACTCGCCAACGATCGACCCGCCGTTGCGCCACCGCGCTGGCGGACCATGGCCAGGTCGGAGGTCCAACCCCTTCCCGGAATGGAGCCGGACCCGATGCTGGACCCGACTCCGCCGCGGTGACGCCGGACGACGATACGTCCAGCCTGGCCACGATCATCCTGGCCGGGTACGAAGAATACCGACAGCGATTCTCCCGCAGCTCCCGCCGCGCCGCCGCCCACTTCGAGGCCCGGGCCTGGGCCGAGGCCCAGGAGGACGCTCGCGAGCGCATCCTGCTTTACGATGTCCTGATGCACGAGACGCTAACCGCCATCGGCCGAGGGTCTGGCAGCGGGGGCGGGGGCGGCGGCGGTGGTGGGGGCGGACGGCCGGGTACGGACGAGGCAATCGAGGCGCGCGCAGCTTTCGCCGAGCGCGTGCGTGGACGCCCTGACAGCGAGGTCGCGGAAACCTTCTTCAACTCCGTCGTCCGGCGCCTGTACGGAACGGTAGGTGTCGACCCCGCGATTGAGTTCGTGGCGGACGACCTGGACGATCCGCCCCAGCCCTCGGGTGATCGGCCGCCCTGGAACCAGGTCGCCCTCGATGGCGGGTTCGAGGTCGCGATCCGCCAGGTCCTCCACTCGCTCCCGCTCGAGGGCACCTGGCACCAGCACGAGGAGCGGATCGGGCGTGCTGCGAGGCACCTGCGCGCCGATCTAGGACCCGACCAGCGGTGGACCGGTGGTGTCCTCCAGACCCTCCGGCCGCTGTTCTTCCGGAACAAAGCGGCCTATGTGGTCGGGCGGTTCGCGAACGGAAGCAACATGGCGCCGCTGATCCTGGCCATCACCCACCCGCCGACGGGGCTCCAGCTGGACGCCGTCCTGACGTCCGAGGATGACGCCAGCGTTGTGTTCGGGTTCACTCGCTCCTACCTGCACGGGGATGTGGGAGCGCCACGCCCGGTCGTAGATTTCCTCCGGTCGGTCATGCCGATGAAGCGGGTCGACGAGCTGTATACGGCGATCGGGTTCCACCGGCACGGGAAGACCGAGCTCTACCGGACCCTGATCCACCATCTCCGCGAGCCCGGCAACCGCTTCGAGCCGACACCCGGCCAGAAGGGGCTGGTCATGTGCGTATTCACCATGCCGGATCTGAACGTGGTCTTCAAGGTGATCCGGGACCACTTCGCACCGCCCAAGAGCACCACCCGTCACACGGTCATGCGGAACTACCGGCTGGTTTTCGTGCGGGACCGGGTCGGACGCCTCGCCGATGCGCAGCAGTTCGAGCGCCTCGAGCTTCCCGCCGATCGGTTCAGCGCCGACGTCCTCGACGAACTCCTGGAGTCCGCCGGCCGCACCGTCTCGGTGGCGGGTGACACCGTCACCATCGACCACCTGTATACGGAGCGGCGGGTACACCCCCTCGACCTGTATCTCCGGGAGGTGGGCCCGGACGAGGCGCTACGCGTCACGCTGGACTTCGGCCAGGCCATCAAGGATCTGGCTGCCGCCGACATCTTCCCGGGCGACATGCTCGTCAAGAACTTCGGCGTCACTCGCCATGGCCGGGTCATATTCTACGATTACGACGAGGTCGCCCCCGTCACCGCGCTGACCTTCCGGACCAAGCCACGGGCGGCATACCCCGAGGCCGAGCTCGCGGATGACCCCCCCTTCTATGTGGGACCCGCTGATATCTTTCCCGAGGAATGGCGGCCGTTCCTGGGCCCGCCCGGACGCCTTCGGCAGGAGCTCCACCGCCACCACCCCGAGCTTCTCGACCCCGCCTGGTGGCGCCGGATGCAGGAGCACCATCGCGCGGGCGAGATCGTCGACTTCTACCCCTATCCCCCCGAACGTCGGCTCGACGACTGATCGTCGGACTCCTCCCTGGACGGCGCCGGCTGAAGGTCCGCCTCTCGACGCGCCGCTTCATCCTCCGACGATGCCCGGTCTGGATCCGTCTCCCGGTACGTCGTGTACTCTTCCCGCGCGTCTTCCGTGGGATCACGTTCGAACGTCCGGTCGTCCTGCGTCTGCCGCTTGTCGCCGCCTGGCATGATCCCCCCTCGCGTGACGGTTGCTGGGGACAAAGGTGCAGGAAGCGGACCCGGAGCCCTCACGGCGCCCCGCCCCCGAGCGGGTGGTAGGCCCGAAGGTAGTAGACCAGGGCGCCCGCATCGACATCGCCGTTCACCCATGCCTCCTTCACACGGCCGGTCACCAGGTGGTGATCGCCCGCGACGGTCACCTCGTCGACTTCGCACACGAGGGCGGCCAAACAGCTTCGTACGATCGGTGGCCCCTCCGCGGGGAACGGATCGGGCCCCGCCGGAAAGACGTCCGCGAAACGCGATGCCAGCGCCCGCTGTCCCGCCTGCAGAACGCTCACGCCGAAACGGCCGCCCCGCTCGAGGAACGGCAGGACGGACGCGTTCGGCCCGAGCGCGATCAGCAACAGGGGCGGCTCCACCGAAAGGGGCATGAGCGCGCTCACCGTGAGTGCGTGCACCCTGCCCTCGTCCCGAACGGCGACGATGGAGACGCCGGTCGCCCAACGCGAGTACACGTCGCGGAGCGCGTCGCCGGCGTCGCGGCGCGCGCGCTCTTCCTCGGGGATGTGCCCTCCTTCCAGGTGGCGGCCGATCCGTTTGCGTGTCATTCCACAAGGTAGGGCCCGGATGCAGGGCGCAACAACCGGCGGGAACCCGTGTCGTCCCCGATGGATTCGGACTGCAGCCGGCGGTACCGCCAGCGCGTCCTGCACCGTAGAGGTTCTCGAAATGACCGACGACTCCCGGGCCACGGTAGCGTGCCCGTTCTGCACCACGTTGAATCGGGTCTCACTGGCGCGCCTGGCCAACCGGCCGAAGTGCGGCGAGTGCGGCAAGCCGATCCTGCTCGATCGCCCCGTCCGCGTCACCGACGCGGACATGGAGGCGACGATCCGCGGCACCGACGTGCCCGTCGTGGTGGACTTCTACGCCGACTGGTGCCAGCCATGCCACATGATGGCGCCCATGCTCGACCAGCTGGCGTCGGACCTCCAGGGTGAGTTGCTCGTGACCAAGCTGGATACGGATGCAAATCCGAGCATGGCCGTGAAGTACGGGATCCGGGGCATCCCGACCCTCATCGTGTTCCGCGACGGCCGGGAATGGAAACGTCAGACCGGCGTGGTTCCGCCCGACCGCCTCGCCGAGCTGCTGGAGATCGACGTCGACGTCCAGGACTGAGCACCGTTCAGCGACGCGCGACCCGCTTCCAGGCCGCTGCCGTGATGGACTGGCGCAGGTCATCGAAGCCAGGCCAGGGGTCGGGGTCCTCCGCGAGCCGAGCAGGGACATCGCGGATGCTGAAGAAGGGCGGCTTCTTCGCGCGCCTGTCCACCTCGTCCCACCGGATAGGCACCGCCACGGGCGCGCCGGGCCGGGCCCGGGTCGAGTAGTCCGCGATCGCCGTGGCGTTCCAGGCGTTGCGCAGGTAGTCCACGAAGATCCGACCCTTGCGCTTCTTCTTCGAGAGGTTCGCCGTGAACCCGGCGGGATCGTCCGCGGTCATGCGCCGTGCCACGCTGTGGGCGAACTCCTTGGCATCGTCCCAGTCCGTTCGCCGGGTGATCGGGACGACGACGTGCAAGCCCTTGCCGCCGGTCGTCTTGGGAAAGCTCTCCAGACCCATGTCCCCGAATAGCTCGCGCAGCGTGTGCGCCGCCGCCGCCACCCGCCCGTAGGACAGACCTTCATCCGGGTCCAGATCGAACACAAGCCGGTCCGGCCGGCGCAACCGGTCGCGACGCGAGCCCCACACGTGGAATTCCAGCACCCCGAGCTGGACCAGCGCAATCAGCGACGGTAGCCCGTCCACGTACATATACGGCTCGGCGTCGTCCTCCTCCCCGATGTCGACGCGCGGCACGAGGTCGGGGACCGACTCGTTGCCATGCTTCTGATAGAAGCACTTACCGTCCGCCCCGGACGGACACCGGACGAGGGTCAGGGGCCGGTCCACCAGACGCTTCAGGACCGTGTCGGCCACGGACTCGTAGTAGGCGACCAGGTCGGCCTTCGTGAGGCCCTGGTCCGGCCAGACCACCTTGTCCGGACTCGTGACCCGGACGCCGGCGACACGTAGCTCCCCGGTCGGCGTGCGCGCGCGCACGGGTGCCGGCCGCTGGGAATCCGCACGCGGCCCCTCTCTCATCACGTCCTTCGCCGCCTTGTCCTCACGCAGCCCCTGATACGAGGGGTGTCTGATCCGCCCATCATCGGTCCACTCCGTGAATGCGACCGCCGCCACGAGCTCCGGACGGACCCAGTGCACGCCGCGTGCTTGCGCTCCGCGCGGCGGATCGACCACCGGGGCCGTCTTGCGTTCCAGCCGCGACAGCCGACGCTTCAGCTCCACGAGCGTGAGGTCGTCGAACCCGGTCCCCACCCGCCCGGCAAAGTGAAGCTTTCCCTCTTCATCGTGCACGCCCAGGAGCAGCGCACCGAAGCCTACCCGCGAGCCACCGGGGTCGGTGTACCCCACGACGACGAATTCCTGGCCCATCGTGCACTTGATCTTGAGCCAGCTCCGGCTGCGTCCCTCTCGGTACGGGCTGCCTGTCCGTTTGGAGATGATCCCTTCCACCCCCATACGACAGGCCTGCTCGCGGAACGCTTCCCCCTGACCTTTCACGTGATCGCTGTAGCGAACCCGCTCGTCCGCCAACCCCTCCACCAGCGGGTGGAGCAACGCCTTCCGATCTTCCACGCCCGCCCCGGTGACATCCTGCCCGTCCAGCTCCAGCAGGTCGAACGCGTAGAGCAATGGACGGGCCGACCGCGATCCCGACAGGGCGTTCTGAAGGCGCTGGAAGCGCGACACGCCGCTCCGATCCAGCACCACGACCTCCCCGTCGATCAGCGCCGAATCGCACGGGAGGCGAGCCAGCGACTTCGCGACGTCCTGAAAGCGGTCGGTCCAGTCCTTGCCATTCCGCGTAGCGATCCGGACTGACCCGTCCTGGACGTGGCACAGGACCCGGTACCCGTCGAACTTGATCTCATGGATCCACCCGTCCCCGCCCGGCGCGGTCGTGGCCGGCGAAGCCAGTTGCGGGCCGGCGATGCGTGGGTTGCCCTTCTTCACCCCGGGCACTGCCTCCGGCGCCGGGCCTTCTGGGCGATGGTCCGCTCGTTCACCTGATGCGCTGTCCCAGACACGGTCCTCGTCGTTCGCGATCTCGTCCAGGTCACGGCCGGTCGCCACGCTGAGCGGCCGCTCGTCCGTGATCTCCTCGTCATCAGCTCCTCGAGCCGCGGCATCCCGTGACTTGATGAGGAGCCAGCCATCCTTCTTCTCGCCCTCACGCCGCTTCATCCGGGTCAGGACCCAGGTGCCGAACAGCTTCTCACCCTCGAGCCGGAACCGGAGCCGGCCCTCCCGGTACGCCTCCGTCGGGTCGCCCTCCGGGACCCAGACGCCACGATCCCACAACATCACCGTCCCGCCCCCGTACTGTCCCGCCGGGATCACGCCTTCGAACCCGCCGTACTCCATCGGGTGGTCTTCCGTCTCCATGGCCAGCCGTCGGACGCCCGGCTTCACGCTCGGCCCCTTCGGTACCGCCCAGCTCTTCAGCACGCCGTCCAGCTCCAGTCGGAGATCATAATGGAGCCGCGAAGCGTCGTGCTTTTGCACCACGAACTCCAGGCCCTGGCTGGTCCGCATCCGCCGCCGCCGCCCCGTCGGCTCCGGGGTCCGGTCGAAGTCCCGTTTCCGCTCGTACTCTTCCAGCACTCGGGCTCCTCGCGTCAGTTCGTTGGTCCGGACGGGGCGTGCAGCTCCCGACCACGATACGACGAAATGCCGGGTGGCATCAATGCGGGCGCAGGGCCAGGCACGTGCCGTCCTCGATTTGACGTTCGCTCCCGGCAGGGTGACGTTGTAGCCGAGCGGGCGGGCCATGGAGGTGGAGCGATGGGGACGACGAGGACAACTGCCGAATCGCCGAGCAGGGTAGCGCCGCTCGACCCGGGTGCGCGACCCGGCGTGAGCGGCGTCGTCGAGGCCGCGGCTCTGGAGGCGGCGCTTCGGGAAGTGATCCGCGGCGAGGTCCGGTTCGACAGGGGGACGCGCAGCCTCTACGCCACGGACGCCTCCAGCTATCGACAGGTCCCCATCGGTGTCGTCATTCCCCGGGACCGCGACGATGTGATCGCAGCCGTGCGCCTGGCCCGCCTGCACAACGCACCCATCCTCTGCCGCGGGGGAGGGACGAGCCTGGCCGGCCAGTGCTGCAACCTGGCCGTCGTGCTCGACTTCACGAAGTACATGGGCCGCGTGCTCGAGTTCGATCCAGACGAGCGCTGGGCCCGGGTCGAGCCCGGCACGGTGCTCGATGAGCTTCGCAAGATCACGCGCCCCCACGGCCTCACGTTCGGCCCCGACCCTGCCACCCACTCCCACTGCACCCTGGGCGGCATGCTCGGAAACAACTCCTGTGGCGTTCACTCGGTGCAGGCGGGGTTCTACGGGCCCGGACCCCGCACCGAGGATCAGCTCCTGGAACTCACGATCCTGACGTACGACGGTGAGATCATGACCGTCGGGCCCACACCCGCCGACGAGCTCGACCGGATCATCGCCAGCGGCGGCCGGCGGGGCGACATCTATTCGGCGCTGCGCGACCTGCGCGACCGCTATGAGCCGCTCATACGGGAGCGGTTCCCGGACATTCCACGCCGGGTGTCTGGCTACAACCTCCCCGCTCTGCTGGACGATGCCGGCTTCGACGTGGGCCGCGCGCTGGTCGGGACCGAGTCCACCTGCGCCATCATCCTGGAGGCGAAGGTCGCCCTGATTCCCGATCCGCCGGAGCGGGCGCTGCTCCTCCTCGGATACGAGGACATGTACCTCGCGGCCGACCACGTCCCCGCCATCATGCGGCACCGGCCGATCGGCCTCGAGGGGATGGACTACCGCCTCACGGACTTCATGAAGGCCAAGAACCTCCACGTCCGGCACCTGATGCACCTGCCAGCCGGCCGGGGGTGGCTCATCGTCGAGTTCGGCGCCGGGACTGCCGAGGAGGCCGTGGGCCAGGCCGACGCGGCCCTCGAAGCACTCGGTGGCGAGAACGCTCCGTTCCTGGACGCCCGGGTCGTGTCGAACCCGGTCGAGCAACAGGCCGTCTGGCATGTCCGCGAGTCCGGCCTGGGCGCAACCGCCTTCGTACCCGGCCACCCACCGAGCTGGGAGGGGTGGGAGGATGCGGCGGTCGCGCCCGAGCATCTGGGGCCCTACCTCCGTGAGTTCCGAGCCCTGCTGGACCGCTACGGCTACGATTGCGCCATGTACGGCCATTTCGGGGAAGGATGCATCCATTGCCGGATCGATTTCGACTACTCGACCCGCGCCGGCCTCGACCGGTACATGGCCTTCATTGACGAGGCCGCGGACCTGGTGGTGCGGTACGGTGGGTCCCTGTCCGGTGAGCACGGTGACGGTCAGAGCCGGGCTGCGCTCCTCCACAAGATGTACGGACACGAGCTGGTCGACGCGTTCCGCGAGTTCAAGCGGATCTGGGACCCGACCGGCCACATGAATCCCGGGAAGGTGGTGGACGCCTACCGGCCGGATGAGAACCTTGTGGCGGGACCGGACTACGCGCCGACGATCACGCCCACGACGTTCGCGTTCCCGGAGAGCAATCACTCGTTCGCCAACGCGACGCTGCGCTGCGTAGGCGTCGGGAAGTGCCGGCGGACGGATACCGGCACCATGTGCCCCTCCTTCATGGTGACGAGGGAGGAAAAGCATTCCACGCGCGGCCGGGCCCGCCTCCTGTATGAGATGGTGCGCGGCGATGTCATCCGCGACGGTTGGAGGAGCGAGGAGGTCAAGGACGCGCTGGACCTGTGCCTTTCGTGCAAGGGATGCAAAAGCGAGTGCCCGGTCAACGTGGACATGGCCACGTACAAGGCCGAGTTCATGTCTCACTACTACAAGGGCCGCCCGCGACCGCGGGCCGCCTACAGCATGGGCATGATCCACTGGTCGGCCCGACTGGCAAGGCTGGCGCCCGACCTGGTCAACTGGGTGGCGCAGACACCCGGCCTGTCCGCCGTCGTCAAGAAGCTCGGCGGCATCGCGCCCGAGCGCGACATGCCCGTTTTCGCACGGCAGACCTTCCGCGACTGGTTCCGCCAGCGCGGCCCGTCCACGGTCGATGGGCCCCGCGTCATCGTGTGGCCGGACACGTTCAACAACGCATTCCACCCGGAGATCGGCCGGGCGGCCATCGACGTCATCGAAGCCGTCGGGTTCAGGCCCGTCATGCCCGATTCCGTGCTCTGCTGCGGCCGCCCCCTCTACGACTTCGGAATGCTGGGCCTCGCCCGGCGCCAGCTGCGCCGGATCCTGGACGCGTTGCGCGACGAGATCCGGGCCGGCACGCTCATAGTCGGTTTCGAGCCCAGCTGTATCGCCGTCTTCCGGGATGAGCTGCTCAACCTCTTCCCCCACGACCACGACGCCCGACGCCTCGCCCGGCAGACCCTGCTGCTGAGCGAGTTCCTGACGAGGTTCGCCGCGGACAGCGACCTGGGCACGTTGCGCGGCGAGAACGCCCTCCTCCACGTCCACTGCCACCACCGGTCCGTCCTCGGCTTCGATGACGAGGCGGCCGTCCTGGACCGCATCGGCGTCGACTACCACGTCGTCGACGCCGGGTGCTGTGGCATGGCAGGGCCCTTCGGGTTCCAGGAAGAGCACTACGACGTGGCCCAGGCCTGCGCCGAGCGCGTGCTGCTCCCCGCGATCCGCGAAGCGGACCCTCGCACGGTGCTCATCACCAGCGGCTTCTCATGCCGTGAGATGGTCGAGCAGAACCGGCTCCGGCGGCCGCTCCATCTCGCAGAGGTCGTCCACCTGGCGCTCGAGCGCGCTGGACGCGTGCCCACCCTGGCCCGG
>CAYXJH010000010.1:0-25713 GCA_964465415.1 uncultured Gemmatimonadaceae bacterium | reverse complement strand
TCGCTTCTCGGGCGCGTGTCCGGCGAGGGCGCCACCGCCATCGCCCGGGCCGTAGCGGTGGTGGCGGAAGGGGATCCGGGGACGGCGTTGGACGGGTTAACGGCCGACCTGGACCGCCTCCCCGCCGTGGATCGGCCCGGCGTCATCGAGTTCGCGGCGTCCCTCGCGGAGGCGAATGGGCTGCAATCGGACGCCCGCGACCTGCGTCGGAGTCTCATCACCCACCATCCCCGGGCGACGGAAGCCCCCGCGGCGCTGCTGGCGTTGGCCCGCAGCCTCGGCCCGGAGGGGGCCGACGAGGCCCGGGAGCTCCTTGAACGACTCATCATTGAGTATCCGCGCAGCGCGCTGGTGCCGCAGGCCAGGCGTGAGCTGGAGCAGGCTCGCCGTCGCGGCGTGGATACGCAGAGAAACCATGGTAGTAGCGGGTAACATGCGAGCACTCATCGTCTCTTTGATCTTCGGATTGGCCGTTACGCCGGTGGCCGGGCAGCACCTGCTCGTGCCGATGGATGAGGCGCAGAGCAACCACCTCAAGGCATACGGCCTGACGTATCACGCCCTCGAGCTGGGCGAGACCGTGGAATGGCTGCTCAACTATCGCCACGGGGCCTTCCTCCTGCCCGACCAGGACCGCCTGCGAAGGGAAGCGGCGTTGCGCGGTGTTTCCGTCGAGCCGGTAGGGCTGGACGCGGTCGCGGCGATCAAGGCGGACATCGAGCGGACGAACCGGGAGATCGTCATCCTGGAGAAGGCGCCGGAGATCGCCGTGTACACGCCGCCCCACTTCGCTCCGTGGGACGATGCGGTGACCCTGGCCCTGACCTACGCGGACATTCCGTACGAGACTGTGTGGGACCGGGAGGTGCTGCAGGGCAGGCTGGATCGTTACGACTGGTTGCACCTCCACCATGAGGATTTCACCGGACAGTACTCAAAGTTCTTCATCAACTTCGCCGGCGCGTCCTGGCTACGGGAGGAAGTGCAACGGAACCAGGCCATGGCCGAAGAGTTCGGAGCGGAGAGCGTCCCCGCGCTCAAGAAGCGGGTCGCCGAGGAGATCCGATCCTACGTGGCCAACGGCGGTTTCGTGTTCGCCATGTGCTCGGCCACCGAGACGCTGGACCTCGCCCTGGCCGGCCGGAGCGTCAACATCGCCGCGGCCTTCAGCGATGGTTCGCCGCCGGACCCACAGGCGTCGGAGAAGATGGAATGGCCGCGCGCCCTGGCCTTCCGGGGCGCGGAGGTACAGACCAACCCCACCGTCAACGCATTCAGTGACATCGATGGGCACCAGGTGAATACGCCGTGGCGGCAGCCGCTGGGCGCGTTCACCCTGTTCGATTTCAGCGCCAAGTTCGATCCCGTGCCGTCCATGCTGGTCCAGAACCACGAGAGCGTCATCCCGGACTTCTACGGGCTGACGACGTCGTTCCGGACCGACCGGCTGCGGCCGGGTGTCGTCGTGCTGGCCAAGGAAGAAGGGAGCCCGTGGGCGAAGTACATCCACGGGACGTTCGGCGAAGGGACGTGGACGTTCCTGGGCGGCCACGATCCGGAGGACCCGCAGCACATGATCGGCGATGACCCGACCAACCTCGACATGCACCCCAATTCCCCGGGGTACCGGCTGATCCTCAACAACGTGCTGTTCCCGGCGGCCAAGAAGAAGACCCTCAAGACCGAGTAGGCGGCCCCAGGGTCGCTACCGGACGACCCGAAGCTCTCCCCTCAGCCAATCGCTCGGCCCGAACGTGGGCTCGCCGAACGGCGCGGCGTCCACTCCGAGTGTACCGCGCACGGTGTACTCGAGGGTCCGCCCCGTCAGCGCACCGACCAGCTGATCGGCGAGGCGCGGCACATCGGCGAAGCTCAGCGTCAGCTCGATAGGGACGACGGTGTCCGCGGCGGCGGCCAACGGCAGACCGAGCGGAAGGTCGATGGCGGCGGCGTGGTCACCCTCCAGCACGAGATTCCCGGCAAGACGGGTGATCGTGAGGCCCATCCGGTTCGGGTTCTCCACCCGGGTCCACAGGCGGACCTGGGCGCCGCCCAGGGGGCGGTCCACAGCTGGGCCCAGGATCCGGAACTCCGACGTGCGGTCCTGCACCACATGGAAGACCGGCGGTTGCACGATCTCCTGTAACGCGGCGCAGGCGCCCAGCCCCGCGAGCACGGCAAGGATGCCGAACGAGGCCAGCGACCGCGTGATTCTGCTCATGTTGACCATCCATTGACAGGTTGCGAGCCCGACGGGCCCGCGGTGGGCCGTGCAACGGGCATGCCCGGATGATGCCGGCCGCGGAAACGGTCAGCCAAGCGAGGCCAGCTCCGCTTCGAGCGTGGTGGCGAGCCCTTCGCGCAGGGGACGCGGGTTCCAGCCCAGCTCACGTCGGGCGCGGGCATCGTCGGCCCAGTACGTCACCCCGGCCGCCAGACGGAGCGTTTCCGGGTGGAACATCTGGGGGACCGGCAGGACCGCCGAGATCGGCCGCATCAACCCCGAGAAGGCGCGCGCGGCCAGCGCCGGCAGGCGGATCCGGGGCGCCCGGATCCCGGTGAGCTCAGCGGCCAGATCCAACACCTCCGGCCACATGTGACACTCACCCCCCATGATGTAGCTTGCGCCATTCTGTCCCCTCTCCATGGCCTGGATATGTCCCCTGGCGACATCACTCACGTGCGCCCAGCAACCGCCCTGAACGGGCGTCACCGGCAGTCGGCGTCTCAGGTAGTCGCGCAGCACATCGCCCACGTTGCTGTGGTCATCAGGGCCGTAGACATAGCCCGGCTGCACGATGACCAGGGGCAGGCCGTCCGCGATCATCGGTAGCGCGACCTCGTAGTGCGCGACCCATTTCGTACGCTCGTACTCGCTGAGCCACGGCCCGTCGTGACGGTAGGACTCGTCGACCCGGCGACCCCCGGTATCGCCGAAGATTGCGATCGTGCTCGTGTACACGATCCGGGAGACGCCAGCCGCGCCGGCCGCGGCCAGCACGTTGCGGGTGCCATCGACGTTGATCGCCTCGGCGATGGCCCGGTCGCGGGCGCCCACCCGATACCAGGCCGCCAGGTGGAACACGCAGTCCGCACCGGCCATGGGGTGTCGCAGACTGGCGGCGTCCAGAATGTCGCCGCGAACCAGCTCGACGCCCAGCTCCTCGAGCTCGAGCGCCGCCGACGGGGTTCGCACGAGCGCCACCACTTCGTGACCGTCCGCACGGAGCTGGCGTATCAGATGGCCGCCAATGAACCCCGTGCCCCCCGTGACGAAGTACCTCATGTCCGGTCCCTCATCGGCCCAACATGGCGGGGACCCGTGGCCCGTGGCAACGGCCACCGTCGCCCTCGTGGTGCACACACCTCGCCATCCGACCGCCGAGCGGTTAGAATGGACCCTTCGGGTTACCTTCGCCCATCGGAGTCCATGCCGCGGATCCTGCACCTGACGAAATCGGCCGCCGGCGTCATTCGGCGGGAGGTCGAGCGAGCGCGTGGCAACGAGGTCTGCTTCATCGCCGAAGTGGCGGAGAGCGGCGCGGTGAAGCATCCGCGAGCGGTGGCCCGGGGTCATCGGTCGGCGGTGCTGGCGGCGGTCCGGGACGCGGAGGCGGGGAGCCTGGTGATCCACAACCATCCGTCGGGTGCCCTTGACCCGAGCGACCCGGACATGGCGGTTGCGGCGGAGCTGTACGCCCAGGGGCTCGGCCTGGCGATCTGCGACAACGAGGCGCGGGAGCTCTACGTAGTGGTGGACCCGCCACGTGCGACGGAGCTGGAGCTCCTGGACGTGGACGAGGTAGCGGGCGCGCTCGCCCCTGGAGGGCCGGTATCGCGGGCTCATGCAGGGTATGAAGACCGTCCGACCCAGCGGGCGATGGCGGCGGCGATCGCGGCGCGGTACAACGAAGGCGGCGTGCTGGTCGCAGAGGCGGGGACGGGGACGGGGAAGAGCATCGCCTACCTGATCCCGGCTGTGCGCTGGGCTGTCGCGAACCGGGAGCGGACGGTCGTGTCCACGAACACGATCAATCTCCAGGAACAGCTGATCACGAAGGACCTGCCCTTCCTGCGCGATGCGCTGGGGCTGCCGTTCCGATTCGCGCTGGTGAAGGGGCGTCGGAACTACATATCGATCCGGCGCGCGAAGCTCGCGATGGATACGGGGCTGGCTCTTGTGGATGGTCCGGCGGCGAAGGAGCTGGCCGCGCTGAAGACTTGGCTCGAGTCGACGCAGGAAGGGTCGCTCCAGGACCTCTCGTTCACACCATCCGCCGAGGTCTGGGACGAGGTGGAGAGCGACGGGGACGTCTGCATGCGGGCCCGCTGCCCGCACTTCGAGGAGTGCTTCTACCAGAGGTCACGGCGGGAGGCGTCGGGCGCGGATATCCTCGTTGTGAACCACCACCTGCTGTTCAGTGATCTGGCGGTGCGCCGTGCGCAGGGAAACTACACGGCGCCGGCCGTGTTGCCACCGTACCGGCGAGTGGTGCTGGACGAGGCGCACAACGTGGAGGACGCGGCGACGAGCCACCTGGGCGTGGCTGTATCGCACCGCGGACTGCTGAGGCTCCTTTCGAGGCTGGACCGGCGTGGGAAGGGCGTGCTGCGAGGTGTGGAGGAGCGGCTCAAGCTGCTGGACCGGACGGACGTGTCACGGGCCTGCATCGGCCGAATCGAGAAAGAGGCCCGGCCGGACGTGGCGAACGCGCGGCAGCGAGCCGCGGACCTTTTCGCGAGCATCGAGGGTGCCCTGGCGCGGAGCGCCGATGGTGTGGTCCGGCTGGAAGACGGGTTCGAGGAAGACACGCACTGGCAGGCGGGGGTCGCGCCGGCGCTGACCGACCTGCTGGTCGTCCTGGACCGCCTGGCTCGCGGGCTGGACGGCGTACGAGAGGCGGTGCTGACCGACCGTCGCGCCACTGAGCTTTTGGAGGAACAGCTGGTGGAGGTGAGCGCGCTGGCGAACCGGGTCCGGGCCCAGGCGGACGGGCTGCGGACGGCGCTGATCCCCGGCGATGAGGTGGTCCCGCTGGTGCGCTGGCTGGAGCGCCGGGGTGGGGGGGCGAGCCAGGAGCCGAACGTGGTGGCCTGCGCCGCGCCGATCGAGCTCGCGGACGTTCTGCGGGACGCGCTCTGGGACCCGGTGGACACAGCAATCCTCACATCCGCCACGCTCAGTACGCGAGAGGGCTTCGGCTTCGTCACGGGTCGCCTCGGCCTCGACAGGGTCCCGCGCGTGAGCGAGCAGCACTTCCCGAGCCCGTTCGACTTCACGGAGCAGACGGTGGTCACGATACCCACCGACCTCCCTGGGGTCCGGGCGGCGGGGCGGACCCGTGATGACGGGGCCGTCGCTTTCCCGCCCTCGATCCTGGGCGACGTCCCGGCGCGTCTGTCGGACCTGTCCCATGACGAGGCGACCGCCGCCGTCGTCCAGGACCTGGCCACGGTCTCCGATGGTGGGATCTTCGCGCTGTTCACCAGCTATCGCTCGCTCCGTACCGTGGCCGCCAGCCTCCGGCGCCGTGGCGTGGGCGGTCGCTGGCGACTCTTCGTACAGGGTGAGGCGCCGCGCGCCGAGCTGGTTAGGCAGTTCGCCGCGGATGGGCGCGGGATCCTGCTCGGTGTGGCCAGCTTCTGGGAGGGAGTGGACGTGCCCGGCGACCCGCTGCGCGGGCTGGTCATCGCGAAGCTCCCGTTCCGGGTGCCGACCGAGCCGCTCACCGCCGCCCGCATGGAAGCCCTGGAGCGGGACGGTGGAAACGGGTTCTTCCAGTATATGTTGCCCCACGCGGCGCTGCGACTGAAGCAGGGCTTCGGACGACTTATCCGGTCGACCGCGGACCGGGGGGCGGTGGTCCTCCTGGATGGCCGGGTGCTGGAGAAGTCCTACGGCCGTTATTTCCTCGAGTCGCTTCCGCCGGCGCCGGTGCGGACGGATCGCTGGGGAGCGCTGATGGACGACCTGGGCGGCTTCTACGGCGGGGCGGCACGTCGTGCCGACGTTCGGCACGCGGGGACAGGGACGTTCCGAGAGTCGAGCGCGGCGGCCGGGAGCGTGCGGGCGTGACCGACCCACCCGATCCGCCGTTCCCCACAAAGATCATCTGTGTAGGCCGGAACTACGCGAAGCACGCGGAGGAGCTTGGCAACGTGGTGCCGGACCGACCGCTGCTGTTCCTCAAGCCGCCATCATCGATCGTCGGGGACGGGGACGCGATCGTTCTGCCGCGGGAATCCGAACGGGTCGAGCACGAGGGCGAGATCGGCGTCGTGATCGGCACACGGTGCCGGCGCGTGCCGGAAGCCGAGGCCATGGCTTACATCGTCGGCTACCGCGCCCTGAACGACGTCACGGCCAGGGACCTCCAGAAAACGGACGGTCAGTGGACGCGGGCCAAGGGCTTCGACACGTTCTGCCCGCTGGGTCCGGTCGCGCGCGCCCACGATGTGGATTGGCGGTCGCTGACCGTGGAGTGCCGGGTGGACGGTAACGTCCGGCAAAGGGGGGTCGCCGCGGACATGACGTTCGGGATCCCCTTTCTCGTCAGCTATGTGAGCGGCATCATGACCCTCGAGCCGGGCGACGTGATCGCGACGGGCACCCCCGAGGGCGTTGGGCCACTGCTGCCAGGGTCCGAGGTCGTCGTCGAGGTGGTGGGGCTGTCCAGGGTCCGCAACCCGGTCGTGTCCCCGGCCGTTTCCAGCAAGCGTGAGCGATAGATGCCGACCGTACATCGCCGTTTCGACACGTTCCCGGCCTATCCTCTGGCCGACGTCCCTCGCATTCGCCGGGAGCTGAGGGCACAGGGCGTCGATGTGATCGACCTGGGCGCTGGCGATGCCGACCTGGCAGCCCCGCCGGCGGCTGTCTCCGCGCTGAAGGCCGCGGCGGACGATGTCGGCATGGGCCGGTACGGGTTCCAGCTCGGGCTGGTGGAACTGAGGGAAAGCCTTACCACGTGGATGGCGGACCGCTTCGATGTGACGCTCGACCCGATGACGGAGCTGCTCCCGCTGGTCGGGTCCAAGGAAGGGATCGCGCACCTGGCGCTCGGGTACGTCGGGCCCGGCGATGCCACGATCGTCCCGGACCCGGGGTACCCGCCGTACAGGGGCGGCACGCTGCTGGCCGGCGGTGAGCCGTACACGGTGCCGCTCCGCCCGGAGCACGACTTCCTGGTCCCGCTGGATACAGTACCCGATGACATCGCGGCCCGGACCCGCATCCTGTACCTGAACTACCCGAACAATCCCACGGCGGCCATTGCGCCGCTGACCTATCTGGAACGCGCGGTGGCGTGGTGCAGGGAGCGGGACGCGGTGCTCTGCTACGACAACGCATACAGCGAGATCGCGTTCGACGGCTACCGGCCGCCGAGCATCCTGGAAATCGACGGCGCACGTGACGTGGCGGTCGAGTTCCATTCGTTCTCGAAGACGTACAACATGACGGGGTGGCGGGTGGGCTGGGCGGTCGGGAACGCCTCGGTGATCGCGGCGCTCCAGCGGATCAAGTCGTTCACCGACACGGGGCAGTTCATGGCGGTCCAGGCCGGTGCCCGCGCGGCGGTCGAGAGTCACAGGGAATGGGTGCCGGGCAATGTGGACACGTTCCGGCGTCGTAGGGATGCGGCCGTTGCTGCGCTGCGATCGTCTGGTTTCGACGTGGAGACGCCCAGGGCCACCATGTACCTCTGGATCCCAGTGCCGGGGGATGAGCCGTCCGAGTCCTTCGCGCGGCGGGCCCTGGAGGAGCAGGGCGTGGTCGTCATGCCCGGGGCGGCCATGGGCAGGGGAGGAGAGGGGTTCTTCCGGGTCGCGCTCACGGGGTCGGAAGCGCGCCTCGCGGAGGCGGCGGATCGGCTGGGACGGGTCCTGTAAAGCAAGGAACGGAGGGGCGCTGGCGGGTTATCACCCACGAGATGAGCATTCCCCCGCGACTCCGGCCGACGAATTCGGGGCGCCGCTCGAGTCGCGACCGCCGCGCTCAAGAGCGCCGCGTGCTCTACGTCGGTCTCGCCGTCTCCGTTGCCCTTCATATCGTGCTCGTCGTCCTGGCCAGCAGCTGGCTGGAACCGGTGGATCGGAGGGATCCCGTTTCCCTCGACCCGGTGGTGATCCACCCCGATCCGTCCATGCGCGTGGTCACACTGTCGGACGGAACGGCGCCCACCCCCCCGCCGGACGTGGCCGAGACCCCGCCGAGCCCGGAGCCGAGCGCACCCACGGTGGTCGTGGAGGCGGCCGAAGGTGAGCGGGACGAAGCGGTCGATCCTGCCGAGATCCGTACCGCAGCGGAGCGGTTGGCTCCGCGCCTCGTGGATCCGCGGCTGTGGGAGCCCATGGTGCTGCTCCCGCGGGAGCCGACGCTCCAGGACGTGCAGGACCGGGTGGCCGCGGCGATGGAGATGCTCAGCGATTCGGCGCTGGCCGAAGCCGAGCGTGCGATGCGGGCGCGCGACTGGACCGTGGAAGACCGATCAGGCGGGCGGTGGGGCATCAGCCCTGGCAAGCTGCACCTGGGCTCCGTCACGCTCCCCCTGCCCCTGTTTTTTCCGGTGGACACGGAGGCGGAGGCGAGGCAGGCGTACTGGTACGAGCTCGAGACCCAGCTGGACCGGGCGGAGTTCCTCGAGAGCTTCGATGCACGTGTTCGCGCGATCCGGGAGCGACGGGAGAGGGAGCGCGCCGAGCGCCGATCGGCGGAGAACGACGGCGTTCCGTAGCCGCGTGCCCTGGCGCATGCCTTGCACTTCGTTGGTAGGTGGGTGAATCCGCTAACAGGAGTGCATCGAATGATCATGGAGCGGGACAGGCAGACGCTTCTCACCATCGTCGGGATAACCGCTGGCGTCGCGACCGGTGTGGCGGCCGGCGTATGGCTTTGGCGCCGGAAGTCGGCGCAGGAGCCGGCGGTTGTGGGTGGGTGGGGTTTGGCGCGCGGCTCCGCGCAGGATGTGTCGGACTCGCTGAGCAACGATCCGAAGCTCTCCCGGCGCCGGATCGAAGTGGACGCCATAGCGGAGGGAGTGGTCGAGCTGAGCGGGATGGTCCGGGACCGTAACGAGGCGGAGCGCGCGGTAGGGCTCGCCCAGGGCACCACGGGGGTATACACCGTGGTGAATCGGCTGCGGATCGAAGCTGAAGAGGCGAGGCGCGAGACGACGCGCCAAAGGTGGAACGACGGCGCACCGGACCTGCGTGAGCGGCAGCATTACGGGATGGGGGTCGGCATGGGCACCCCCAGGCACGCTTCGCGGACCGATCCGGACCGGCCGAACGACAAGCAGCGTATCATTGAACGGGAGCTGGATGTCGCGAAGGTCGAAGATGAGCCCGGTCCAGCCCCGGGAACGGAGGCTACGGGTAGCGTCGAAGACTCGACCATGAAGCCGGGGGACGAGCGGGCGATTCGCGAGGCGGGTCTGGACCCGACGCCGGGGGGCACGGCGGCGGCGCAGGGTGCCGATGTTGTAGACGCCGGCGGCGATAACGGAGAGCCGGAAGAGGCGGGGGGAGGGGAGCGGACCTGACGGTCCCGCCAACCCTTCATGTCTCGCGGTCCGGCCGTAGCGGTCGGGCCGCTTTTCGTGTAAGGTGTGCGGACCATGACAGAACCACTATCGAAGACATACGATCCGGCGGCGATCGAAACACCGCTGTATTCGGAATGGAAGGCCCGGGGCTACTTCTCGGCGTCGGCCGACGCGGTGCTGCGGGACGGCCGGGATCCGTACGTGATCATGATCCCGCCGCCGAACGTGACGTCGGTCCTGCACATGGGGCATGGCCTGAACAACACGTTACAGGACCTCCTGATCCGCTGGCGCCGGATGAAGGGACGTGAGGCGCTGTGGGTTCCCGGCACCGACCATGCCGGCATCGCCACCCAGAACGTAGTCGAGCGGCAGCTCGCCCAGGAAGGGTTGACGCGGCAGGATCTGGGCAGGGAGGCGTTCGAGGCGCGGGTCTGGGACTGGGTCGAGCAGACGCGCCCCCGCATCATCGAGCAGCTCCAGGCGACCGGGTGCTCGTTCGATCTGGATCGTGAGGCGTTCACCCTCGACCCGGGCCTCTCCCGCGCGGTCCGGGAGGTGTTCGTCCGGCTTTACGAAAAGGACCTGATCTATCGCGGCAACTACATCATCAACTGGTGTCCGCGCTGTCTCACCGCGCTGTCGAACGAGGAGGCGGAAGCAAGCGAGACGGCCGGACGGCTCTATCACATCCGGTATCCGGTCGCCCGGCAGGTGGACGTGGACCACCTGCCCCGCCTGGCCGACGGCCGCTGCTGCGTCGTCGTGGCCACCACGCGTCCCGAGACCATGCTGGGCGATACGGCCGTCGCCGTCCACCCGACGGACGACCGCTATGCCGGCCTCGTCGGTCTACGGGTGGAGCTACCCCTGACCGGACGCACGATCCCCGTGATCGCAGACGAGTGGGTCGACCCGGCCTTCGGGAGTGGGGCGGTGAAGGTCACGCCGGCGCATGATCCCAACGACTTCGAGATCGGTCGCCGGCATGGTCTGCCGGAGATCGACATCTTCACGCCCTCTGGCGAGATGAGCGACCTGGTCCCGCCGAAGTTTCGCGGTCTGGACCGGTTCGAGGCACGCCGGAAGGTGATCGAGGCACTCGAGGCCGAAGGCCTGCTGGAGCGGATCGAGGAGCACGTGCACTCGGTGCCGCGCTGCTACCGTTGCGACACGGTGGTCGAGCCGCGGCTGAGCGAGCAGTGGTTCGTGCGGATGGAGCCGCTGGCCCGGCCCGCGCTGGCTGCGAGCCGGGAGGGGGCGGTCCGATTCACGCCCGAGCACTGGCGCGGCGTGTACGAGAGCTGGCTCGAGAACATCCGCGACTGGTGCATCAGCCGTCAGCTCTGGTGGGGGCATCGGATCCCGGTCTGGTACTGTCGGGGCGAGGCGTGCAACCAGGTGATCGTCGCGCGCGAGGATCCCACGTCCTGCCCCGGGTGCGGCAGCGCCGACCTGGACCAGGACCCGGACGTGCTGGACACGTGGTTCTCGAGCTGGCTCTGGCCCTTCTCGACCCTGGGCTGGCCCGACGAGACGCCGGACCTCCGTGCGTTCTATCCCACCCACACGTTGTCGACCGCCCCCGAGATCCTGTTTTTCTGGGTCGCTCGCATGATCATGGCCGGCTACGAGTTCATGGGCGAGGCGCCGTTCCGAGATGTCCTGCTGCATGCCACCGTGCGGGACCATCACAATCGCAAGATGTCGAAGTCGCTGGGCAACGGGATCGATCCGCTGGAGGTGGTGCAGCAGTACGGAGCCGACGCCCTCCGCTACACCGTCGTGGCGGGCGCGGCGGTAGGCACCGATATCCAGCTCAACTACGAGAACCTCGAGGAAGCGTTCGCTCCGGGCCGCAACTTCGCGAACAAGCTGTGGAACGCGGGTCGCTTCGCGCTGATGAACCTGGGGTCTGAGCCGGTGGCGTCACTCGACGACGTCGGGGCCGATCTCGAGCTGGCCGACCGCTGGATACTTTCCCGGCTCAGCCGCACCACCCAACGGGTGGATTCGGCGCTGGAGGCGTTCCGGCTTCATGAGGCGGCCGAAGCCATGCACGCGTTCTTCTGGGGCGAGGTGGCGGATTGGTACCTGGAGCTGATCAAGGTTCGGCTACAGGGGGGTGCCGGAGAGGCCAGCCGCGAGACGGCGAAGGCGACGCTCGTCGTCGTCCTGGATGGCGTGTTCCGTCTGCTGCACCCGATCATGCCGTTCATCACCGAGGCGCTGTGGCGGAGGCTGCCCTGGCCTTCGACGGCGGAGAGGGCGGACTCGCTGATGGTGGAGGCGTGGCCGCCGCCGCGTCCGGAGTGGCGCGACGAAACGGCCGAGCGTCAGATGCGAGCACTCCAGGAGCTGATCACCACCGTGCGGGGGCTCCGTTCGGAATACGACGTTCCGGCTCGGGCGGAGGTGGCCGTGGCGCTCCTGCATACGCCGGCACTGCTGCGGGATGCCCTGGGCGTCGAGGAGCGATCGGTACAGCGGCTGGCCGGCGTTAGCGTCCTGGAGTACTCGGGCGACGGGGAGGACGGAGCCGACGAGCGGGGCGCGGGAGCCCACGCGGTCCTGCAGTCCGGTGCGGAGCTGTTCCTCCCCCTGGAGGGCCTCATCGACGTCTCGCGGGAGCGGGGGCGCCTCCAGGATGAGCTGAACCGGATCGGACGGCTGCTGGAGTCAGCGGCCCGGCGACTGGAGAGTGAGCAGTTCGTGACGCGCGCGCCGGCGGATGTGGTGGAGCGCGAACGTGAGAAGGCCGCCAGCTTCCGTGACCAGCAGGAACGGCTCGCGCGCAAGCTCGCGGCCCTGTCATGAGAGGTGTCCTCGCCCTGATGGTGGCGGTCGCCGTGTCCGGCTGCGCCCAGCCGCGGCAGCCGACGGGTGGGGAGCCCAGGGAGATCCAGCCGCTCGTGGTGGACGTGAGCCCGGCGCCATTCTCGACAATAACGGACCTGCGGCAACCGGTCATCATCCGGTTCGACGAGCGGCTGAGCGAGCGGCTGGAAGGGGTGCGGGACCTGCGCGACGCAGTGCTGGTCTCGCCTGAGACCGGCGAGATCCGGGCTCGAAGAGGCCGGCGCCACGTCGAGATCGCGGTAGTCGGCGGCTGGCAGCCCGGCCTCGTGTATCGCGTCGTGGTGTTACCGGTGCTGCGCGACCTGTTCAACAACGTCCGCACAGAGCCGGTGGAGCTCATCTTCTCGACTGGCGCCGCCATACAGGAAACGGCTGTGGCGGGTCTGATCGAAGATCGTATCACGGGCCGGTCGGCCGCGGGTGCCCGTGTCGAGGCGGTCCACCGCGACGCCGGCCACGCCTATGTCGCGGTGGCCGACAGCGCCGGCTTCTTCGCGTTCCGGCACGTGCCCGAGGGCCCGTACGACCTGGTCGCGTGGATGGACCAGGACCGGGATCGGAGCCCTGATTTCAACGAGCCACAGGACACGGCGAGCTTCATGCTCGCCGTCCAGGATACGGTGCTGCTGGAGCTCAGCCTGCTGCCGCAGGATACCACGCCGCCCCGGCTGACCCGCGCGGCGGCGATCGATTCCACGAAGATCGAGCTCACTTTCGACGACTACTTCGAGCCGGGCCCCGTCCAGGGGCGAGCCAGGGTGTACGCAGCGACGGACAGCTCGTACGTGATGGACGGCGGGCTGTACCACGGCACCGCGCTGGACTCGCTACGGGCCCTGGACCGGGCGGCCGAGGAGGCGCTGGCCGACACCGTGCCCGTTGATCCACCTGCGGATACGGTGCCCATAGATACGGTGGTGGTCAACGCCACGCCGGGCCAGGTGCGGACCCCCGTGGGTCCGCCGGCGGGTCGGCAGGCTCCCTCGCCGCAGAGGCCCCTCCCTGCCAGGGAGATCGTTCTCCTGCTTCCCGGGCCGCTGGAGCCAGAAACGGCGTACTACGTCGTGGTCGAGGGCGTCACCAACATTCAGGGTGTGCCGGGTGGCGGCGGGACGGCCTCGTTCCAGACTCCGCCTCGCCGCCCTCAGCCGGAGCCCGAGCCGGGCGACCCGGCGGATCCCGACGCCCCGGCCCCGGAACGGGACCCGCCGGTGCCGGACCCGCCGCTGCCGTCATGACGGATGCCCGCCGCCGGATTCCGTCCGTGGACAGCCTGATCGGCTCGCCGGAGCTGGAGGCACTGGTTCGACGAGCGGGTCGGACCCGGGTGGTGGACGCGCTGCGGGACCTCCAGTCCGAGTTGCGGACGGAATCGAGCGGCGTGTTCCCACAGGCGGCCGCCTGGTACGCGGGCGCGGTGGCCGAGCGGTTGGCGATCGCGGACCGTCCGTCCATGCGCCGGGTGATCAATGCGACGGGCGTGGTGCTCCACACGAACCTGGGCCGAGCGCCGCTGGCGGAGTCGGCGCGGCAGGCCGTGGTGGAGGCGGTGGGCTACACGACGCTCGAGTTCGACGTCGATAGCGGGACACGGGGCTCCCGCCACGACCACTGTGTCCGGGTCCTGCGTGACCTGACGGGCGCGGAGGACGCGCTGGTGGTCAACAACAACGCGGCCGCCGTGGTGCTCGCCCTCAACACGCTGGCGTCCGATGGGGAAGCGGTCATCAGCCGGGGCGAGCTGGTGGAGATCGGCGGATCGTTCCGGATCCCGGAGATCATGGCGCGAAGCGGAGCCCGGATGCGCGAGGTCGGGGCGACGAATCGGACGCATCTGCGCGATTATGGCGGGGCGCTTGGTCCGGACACGCGGCTCGTGCTCAAGGTCCACCGGTCCAACTTCCGGGTGGACGGATTCACGGCGGAGGTCGGTATCGGGGCGCTGGCGGAGCTCACCCGTGACGCGGGGATCCCGCTCGTCTACGACCTGGGGTCGGGCGCCCTGGTCGATCTGACCGCGCTCGGCCTTCCCGCCGAGCCCACGATCGCGGCCACGCTCGCGGAGGGTGCGGACGTCGTCACGCTCAGCGGGGACAAGCTCCTGGGCGGACCCCAGGCGGGGATCGTCGTCGGCCGCGCCGAGATGATCCGGCGGATGCGCGAGAACCCGCTGTGTCGCGCCGTCCGGTGTGACAAGCTGACCCTCGCGGCCCTCGAGGCCACGCTCCTCCTGTATCGAAACCCGGACCGGGCGTTTCGCGACGTCCCCGTTCTGCGGATGCTGTCTGCGCCCGCCTCCGCCATGGAGGAACGAGCGAGGCGCATGGCCGCTAAGCTGGCGGATCTGGGCCTGGAAGCGGTCGGTGAGCCGGATGCGTCCACGGTCGGAGGCGGGGCGTGCCCGGGCGCCGAGCTACCCACCACCGTGGTTTCCATCGAACCGGGGCCGGCGGGCGCCTGGGCTGTCGCCAGGGCATTGCGCCTGGGCTCGCCGTCGGTCGTCGCCCGAATACGCGGGGATCGGGTGTTGATCGATCCACGGACCATCGATCCCGCCGAGGACGATACGGTGGTGGAGGCGGTCCGGGCCGGACTCGATGCCGCGGATGCCCTGCGGGCGCCTTCCGCTCCAGGCGACTCCGCTGGCTGACCGGCACGTTCGTCGCCCGGCGGTTTTCGCCGACCGGGATGGCACGATCATCCGGGAGCGGCCGTACCTGTCCGACCCGGCTGGCGTCGACCTGCTGCCGGGCTCCGCCCATGGGCTCGCGGCTTTCCACGCCGCCGGCTTTGCCATCGTAATCGTGACGAACCAGTCCGGCATAGCTCGGGGGTACTACGATGAGGAAGCGTACGAGGCGGTCCAGCGTGAGCTGGTCCTCCGGCTCGCCGGGGCGGGCGTGCCGGTTGCGGCCAGTTACCATTGCCCCCATCACCCGGACTACACCGGGGCCTGCCTTTGCCGCAAGCCCGCTACCGGGCTGTTCGAGCGAGCGGCGCATGAGCTCGCGCTCGACCTGGCGCGGTCCGTCTTCATCGGCGATCGTCTCCGGGACGTGGAGCCGGCCGAGCGGTTCGGGGGGACGGGGTTTTTGGTGCGGACCGGCCATGGCAGCGCAGAGGCCCGCCGAGCGGGCGCATGGGTCCCCATATGCGACGACCTGGCGCACGCGGCAAGAATGATCCTTGCAAGCGTTGACACGCCGGACGGCCCCGGGTAACATGGGCGCGAAACCTGGGTACTGCCCCGGGGTACTTCAGTCGGCGATGATGGACGCAACGGTACACGAGCAGGAGGAGCCATGACCATCACGGTCACGCCCAATGCGGTGGCGGAGGTTCAGAAGTTCATGGATGAGCAGGGCGCGGCGGACACCGCAGGACTGCGTGTGGCGGTGTTGCCGGGCGGGTGCTCGGGCTTCCAATACGGGTTGAACATAGAAGACGAGCCCCAGGACGATGATGAGGTCTTCGACCTGAGCGGACTCCGTCTGTTCGTCGATCCGTTCAGCGGACAGTATCTGGATGGTGTCGAGATCGATTATGTCACCACCATGATGGGATCGGGCTTCACGTTCAAGAATCCCAACGCCTCCGGGGGATGCGGCTGCGGCAGCTCGTTCAACGCCTGATCTGGATCCGGCTTCGACGAACGAGGCCCCCACCGCGGTTTGGCGGTGGGGGCCTCGTTCTTGTTTGCGCAGGCGGCGTAGCGTTGACGCCCGCTCGAGGGCCAAGCCATATTGATCGCTGGACACAGCATCCGTGTAATGCTGTATCCATTCCCCCCCAGCTCCGGTCCTGAGCCCATGAGATCATTGCCTGCATCGTTGGGTCGGCGTCAGGGGTCGCCGGAGCAACTGAGCCTCCTGTACGCGCTCGCCGACCACGTCCAGCGGAGCAGGCACCTGGACGTCATCTTTCCGGACGCGGTTGATCGGCTCTGTGATGCCGTGGGAGCGGACGCCGGAGCTTTGCTCGTCCTGGACGAGGGCCTGTTGCGCATCGCGGCGTCGGCGGGGCTGTCGGACGCGTGTCGTGCGGGCGTGGAGGGGTATGCGCCGTGGAGCGCCGACGCCCGGGATGCCCGATCGGTACCGGTCGACGATGTGCGGTCCGACCCGGTGGTGGACTCCGTGCGGCCCACGCTCCTGGCCGAGCGGATCGAAACGGCGCTCTGTGTCCCCCTCCTCCAGCGCGGGCGGTTGATTGGCGAGGTCTTGCTGTTCCGTCACGACGCGGTCCCGTTCGAGGAGGCGGACGTCCGATTCGCCGAGGCGGTCGCCGGGCACCTGGCATTCGGCCTGTGGCGGACCCGGAGCGAGGCCGACCAGGCCGAGCTGCTCCGGCGGTTCGAGGCGGAGCGTTCCGTGCTGGAGTCTGTGGTCCGCCAGATGCCAGCCGGCGTGATGCTCGCCGACGTGCCGTCCGGACGGATCGTGATGTCGAACGCTCGGGCCGAGGAACTGTGGGGAGCGACGCTCCGCGAGACCCGTCGGGTGGCCGATTACGCGCGGTGGGGCGGGCTGGAAGACGACGGGACCCCGCTCGCCCCAGAGGCCTGGCCCCTGGCCCGATCCGTCTTGCATGGCGAGAGCGTGCACGGACAGGACATCACGCTGGATCGGCGAGGCCGACGTCCGGTGATCGTACGGATGAGCTCGGCACCGGTCCTGGACGCGCGCGGCCGCCGGCTCGCCGCGGTCGCCACGGTGGACGACGTGACGGCGGAGCGGACGGAGGAAACGCGGCAGGCGTTTCTCCAGGAAGCGACGCGGCAGTTGACCGCTTCGCTGGAGATGCCGGCCACGCTCGCGGCGCTCGCGGCGCTGGTCGTGGGTCGGTACGGTGAGTGGTGCCTGATCCATCAGCGGTCTGGTGACTCGCTGGAATGCGTCCAGGCCGTGCACGCGGACCCCGATATGACGGAGGCCGTGCACCGACTGGCGCATTCACCGGCGCCGATCGGCCCGGAGCACCCGATTGCCGACGTGGCGCGGACCGGTCGCGTACGGGTCACGTCGGGAGAGCGGGAAGCGCTTCGAGTCCTCCGTGAAGGCGAGCCCGAGTCCGTACCAGCCGAGATGAGGTCCAGTACGGTGGCCATGGTGCCGCTGATGGCGCGGGACCGCGTACTCGGGGTCCTGTCGGTAGGTCGAACCCGGGGTACGTTCCGACCGGCGGACGTTCGGCTGCTGGAGGAGGTCGCGGATCGCGCCGGCCTGGCCATGGACAATGCGGCGCTATACGACCAGGCGCGGTCGGCGGACCGGGAGAAGTCCAGCTTCCTGGCCGTCATGTCGCACGAGTTCCGCACGCCTCTGAGCGCGATCCTGGGGTATGCGGATATCCTGACGGCGGCGGTCCACGGGGAGTTGAACGCACGGCAGCGCACGCACGTGGAGCGCATGAAAGCGAGCGTTCGGCACCTTTCGCACCTGGTGGACGAGATCCTGTCGTTCGCCAGCATGGAGGCCGGACGGGAACGCATCCGGCTGGAGCTGGTCGATGTGGTGGCGCTGGCGCGGGACGTGGCGGGGATCATGGAGCCGATGGCGGAGGCGGCGGGCCTCGAGCTGCGGTTCAGCGCCGCGGCCCGCCGGCTGGAGACGGTGACAGATCCGTCCAAGGTCCGGCAGATCCTGATCAACCTCCTTTCGAACGGGATCAAGTACACGCTGGCGGGGCATGTGGAGCTGACGGTCGCGGCGGACGGAGAGCTGCTCCGCCTGATCGTTCGTGACACGGGTCCCGGAATCCCGGACGAGCATGCCGAGGATGCGTTCGAGCCTTTCTGGCAAGCCGACGACGGCGCGGGCCGGGGGGTTACGGGAACGGGATTGGGCCTCTCCGTTGCCCGGCGATTGGCCCGGCTACTGGGCGGAGACATCCGACTGGTGAGCACCCTGGGCAAGGGCAGCGAGTTCGTGACGGAGCTGCCGCTTCAGAAACCGGACGGAGTGGCAACGGGAGGCGACGCATGATAGGTTGAGCGCCCGGTCCCGATCGAACGGAGCTCATGACCGCCGCGCCGCTAGATATCCAGACGTTCACCTCGCCGGTGTTCGGTCAGAACGCGTATCTGGTCCGGTGCACCCGGACAGGTGACCAGATGGCGATCGACCCCGGCGGCGAGGCCGCCGCGATGTCGGATGCCATCGAGCACGCGGGTGGCGTCCTCCGGGCCATCGTGCTCACGCACGCGCATATGGACCACATCGAGGGCGTAGCCGAGCTCGCTCGCCGGATTCCGGCCCCGATCCACCTCCACCCGTCCGATCTGCCCCTGTATAGAGCCGCGGCCCAACAGGCGGCGATGTTCGGCCATCGGATCGAGACGCCACCCCCGCCCGATGCCGAGCTCCGCCATGGCCAGACGCTGACGCTCGGTGATAGCGAGCTGGAGGTCCGCCACGTTCCCGGACACGCCCCCGGTCACGTCCTCCTTTACTCGGCCGCCGCGGGCATCGCGTTCGTGGGCGATGTGGTGTTCGCCGGCTCGATCGGCCGAACGGACCTGCCCGGTGGGAGGTTCGATGAGCTCATGCGGTCGATCCGCGAGCAGGTCCTGACGCTGCCGGGCGAGACGAGGCTCCTGACCGGGCACGGGCCGGAGACGACGGTCGATCGGGAACGGGCCACCAACCCGTTCCTGGTGCCGCAGCACCCCGGCAGGAACGCATGAGCGCGCGGGTGGCGGTGTTTGCCTCAGGTGGCGGGAGCAACCTGCAGGCGCTGATGGATCATTTCCGCGACCGGCCTACGGCCGAGATCGCGCTGGTCGTCGCCGACCGACCGGGGGCAGGCGCGTTGGAGCGAGCCAGGAGCGCCGGCATCAAGACCCATGTCATCCAGGTCCACGCCCGTCCGATTGCGGCCGTCACGGCGGACATGATCGACGCGCTGGACGTCGCCGGAATCGACCTGGTCGCGCTCGCGGGGTACCTGAGGCTGCTCCCCACCGACGTGGTCCGGCGCTTCGCCTACCGCGTCCTCAACATACACCCGGCGCTCCTCCCCGGATTTGGCGGGAAGGGGATGTACGGGGACCGGGTCCACCGGGCGGTCCTTGCCGCCGGGTGCAGGATCAGCGGGGCGACCGTCCACTTCGTCGACGAGAGGTACGATGAAGGGCGGATCCTGGCCCAATGGCCGGTCCCGGTGCTGGACGGCGATACCGCCGAGACGCTGGGCCGCCGGGTCCTGCGCGTGGAGCACCAGCTGTATCCGGCGGCGGTGGAGTGGCTCGCCCGGATCCTGGCGGCCGCGGAAGGGCAGGACACCCTCGAGGCCGTCCGCGACGCGATCCCGGCGTCGGTCGGCGAGCGGGTTTGTTTCATCCTGGATGAGTGCCAGGCACCGGATCGCGACGGGATGCGTCGCTTGTTCGGCCTGGACTGAACGGAGGCGTCGTGCCGAGGGCGATTATCAGCGTATCGGACAAGCGGGGGCTCGTGGAGTTCGCCCGGGGCCTGGCCGAGCTGGACTGGGAGATCGTGTCCACCGGCGGGACAGCCAGGTCGCTACGGTCAGCGGGCATCGAGGTCGTCGATGTGAGCGACGTGACGGGGCACCCCGAGATGATGGACGGCCGGGTGAAGACGCTACACCCGGCCGTCCATGCCGGGATCCTGGCGCGACCCAACCACGACGCCGATGCCGAGGCCCTCGCCGGCCAGGGGTACGTGCCGGTCGACCTGGTTGCCGTCAACCTCTACCCGTTCAGGGAGGCGGTCGCGGCGGGAGCCCCGATGGCCGAGGCCATGGAGAACGTCGACATCGGCGGGCCTACCATGCTCCGCGCCGCCGCGAAGAACCACGAGCGGCTGGTCGTGGTCGTGGATCCGGATGACTACCCCCGTGTGCTCAAGGCCCTTCATGGCGGCGGTGCGGATGCCCGCTTCCGGCAGGACCTTGCGCGCAAGGTGTTCGCCCACACCGCGGCGTACGACGGGGCCGTCACCGACTATCTGAACCGGGCCAGCCGGGACGGGGCCAGCGTTGTTTCCCCCTTCGGCGACCGGCTCACGTTGGAGCTGGAGCTGGTCCAGCCGCTGCGCTACGGCGAGAACCCGGACCAGCCGGCCGCCTTCTATGCGGAAGCCGACGCGCCGCCCGGTAGCATCCCCCATCTCGTGCAGCTGCACGGGAAGGAGCTTTCGTTCAACAACATCATGGACCTGGATGCGGCCGTGACGGGCGCATCGGCGTGGGCCCCGGAAGACGGCGCCGCATGCTGTATCATCAAGCACTCCACCCCTTGCGGGGTCGCGCTGGGCTCCGACGCGGAAGACGCGTACCGCCGAGCGCTCGCCGGTGACCCCGTGTCCGCGTTCGGCGGCATCGTGGCGCTGAACGTGCCCGTGTCAGCGGCCGCGGCCGAGGCCATGGTCGATCACTTCCTGGAGGTGGTGGTCAGCCCCGGCTTCGACGAGGACGCGCGCGAGATCCTGACCAGGAAGAAGAATCTCCGGTTGATCGAGCTCACGGTTCAGCCGGCGGGCGCTGACGAGCTGGACATCAAGCGTGTGCGAGGCGGCGTACTGCTCCAGAATCGCATGAGCGTGCGGTTTCCAGAGGACGCTTGGCGTGCTGTGACGGAACGGCGCCCGGACGAGCGGGAAGCTCGCGACCTGCGGTTCGCATGGCGCGTGGCGGCGCTGGCAAAATCGAACGCCATCGTGATTGCCAGGGACCTGCGCACCGTGGGGATCGGAGCCGGTCAAATGAGTCGGGTCGATTCTTCCCGGATCGCCGTCATGAAAGCTCGCGATCAGGGAGTCGACCTCGATGGGGCGGCCGTGGCTTCGGACGCGTTCTTCCCGTTTCGGGACGGCATCGATGCGGCAGCCGAAGCCGGGGCCACGGCCATCATACAACCCGGGGGCTCCGTGCGGGACGACGAGGTGATCGACGCCGCGAACCAGCACGGGATCGCCATGGTCTTCACCGGTCGCCGCGTCTTCCGGCACTGACCTGCGATCCGCAGCGCCGGCCCGCGTCGAGCCCGGAAAGGTGAGCGGGCCGCTTCAGCGGGTCTCGGCCTGCACCAGCGGTCGGGTCTCGCGGCGGGAGTCGGATGTCAGCCGCACCCCATCCCTCGGCGCAGGGCCGCGCCACCAGTAATAGACGCGCTCGCCCTTCGGGATGGAGAACGCCTGACGCCCGCCCTCCACGCCAACCACGATGTCGCGTCCGTCGGGGCGTCGCACTCCCGCCGGCCCCTGACCCATCTCAACGACCAGCTGGTACCGGCCCGGTGAGAGGTGTCTGTAGGTGCCGCTCATGACGTCCTCCTTGGTGGTGCCGAGGGGCGATGGTTTGACCGGACCTGAAGGAAAAGCCCGCTGGAGGGATTCCCTCCTGCGGGCTGATGCGTCCAGGGAGTTCATGCCCTCGGCGCTCTTACTTTGTACTCGCAATATGGTTACCGGGGGTAGTGACCGCAAGTTATGGTCGGCCGGAGTCTGGCGCCAAAATCGGGGATTTCCTTATGGCGCCGCCGGGTTCCTGGCGCAACCATTATGGAAGCGTCGCCGCGGCGCGCTGCCGATGGCGGCGTGATACCCGGAGCGAGCGTGCCCCCACCGTATCGGATGGGGGACGCGAGGAGGGACCATGCGTGAACGACGGAAGCGGCTCCTGGTGGACGGGCTGGTCGCCGGCGTGTTAGGCTATGCGATCGTGGCCGTGTTCTTCGCGGCGATCAACGTGCTGACGGGTCACCCCGTTTTCTACACGGCTGCCCTGCTTGGGGAGGCGACGTTCGGGGGGCTCAGGGACGCGGGCGGAGCGTCCATGGACCCGGGGCTGATGCTTGCGTTCAACGGAGTTCAGCTGGTGGCGATGCTGGCGTTCGGATTCCTGGCGGCCTGGCTGATCTACGAGACGGAGCTCCATCCGGAGGTCTGGTACGTGGCCCTGTTCGCGTTTCTGGCGGCGGCACTCGCGGGAAGCGGGGCCGTCGCGGCGGCGACGGTGCTCTCCGGACGCCTGGTCTCGCCCTGGATCGTGCTCGTTGCGAGCCTGTTGGCTCTGGCGGGTATGGCGGGGTACCTGGCCGCCGGTCACCGTCCATTACTGCGGCTGGTCCAGGAAACGGGTGGCATGCCGGGCACGACCGGGTGACGCGGGCGCTGACTCGTCTTACGCCGGCCGATGGCCTGACGCTGACGCGGCTGGCGGCGCTGCCCGTGCTCTGGCTTCTGGCGTATCTCGGGCAGCACCTGTATCTGGGGATCGGTCTGGCGCTGGCAGGGTTGACGGACGTGCTGGATGGGCCCGTGGCCCGGCTGACGGGCCGGAGCTCGCCGTACGGCAGCCAGCTGGATTCTGCGGCGGACATCCTTCTGATGGGATCGATCGTGGCGTGGCTGGCCTGGTTACACCCCGCGTTCTTCCGCGACAACGCTATTCCGTTACTCGCCTGGCTCGCGATCGGTGCCGGCTCCATCGTGGTGACGTGGGTCCGGTTCGGCCGACTCGGCGACCTTCATCTCTACTCCACCAAGGTGGCCGGCGTGGCCGGTTACGTGTTCGTGGTGTGGCTGTTCGTCCTCGGCGACTACGAACCGGTGGTGTTCGCGGTGGTGATCGGGCTCGCGATCCTCGCGTCCACCGAAACGTTGCTGGTCGCGCTCACGCGTACGCGCCCGGATGAGCGCATCGGCAGCATCTTCAGCCGCCGGCGCGGCGAAGTATCTCACGGATCCTAGGCACGGCCGCCTCGCCCGCATCCCTGCCCCGGGCAATGAGGTCGTCCCGTTGACGTACGTCCCAGTGGTTGTACACGTCGAGGTCGGGCGCGATGACCACATCCACACCCTCCATCAGGTCGAGGCGGGTCGCGGTGTAGACGGCGATGAGGAACGCGTTGGTCAGGACGCTGACCAGGGTCCGCGCGGGCTGGAACGCCAGCGCCTCGCCGAGTGTTGCCGCGACGATGACATCCGCGTCCATGTCGCGTAGCGGGCGCACTGGAACGTTGGCGACGATACCACCATCGACGAGGACACGTCCACCGATGGTTACCGGCGCGTAGATCCCGGGGATGGCGGCGCTGGCCCGGACCGCCTGCGCGAGCGGGCCCTCCTTCAACACGACCGTTTCGCCCGTGTGGATGTCGGCGGCTACGATGGCCAGCGGGATGCGGGCGTCCTCGATGCGGACCGACCCCAGCTCCTCATCGATGACGTTGGCGATGGCCTCATTCGAAAGAAGGCCCATGGATGAGGCCGAGAAGTTGGACACCTTGCGCCAGGTCAGCGGGACGAGCAGCTCGTGCATCCGGTCGGGCCCCGTCCCGAACGCGTGAAGCGCGGCGACGACCGCGCCGGCGCTCGTGCCGGCGATGCGGTGGACCTCGATGCCGGCGGCGTGGAGCGCCTGCAGGATGCCGAGGTGCGAGAAGCCAAGGACGGCGCCGCCGCCGAGAGCGAGCCCAAGACGTGGGGGGGTCGCCCCGACCGAGGGGTCGGGCATGGGGTCAGTCCCGTGCCGCGAGCACCCCTGCTGCGACCAAGGCTGCGCCGCCGGCAAGGGCGAGCCAGCGACGGTTCCTGGAGGCCCAGAACTGGGGGCTCCAGCTGCGCGAGCGATCGTCGAATCGTCCCCGGGCCGCATAGTCTCCGGGGGCGGGGCCCCAGAGATTGTCGGGCGCGTCGGGTCGGGGCTCATCGGTCTGTTGCCCCTCGTACCCGGTGCGGGCGAGGTAGTGGTCGAGCACGCGGGACGCCACACGCTGGCCCAGGATGGTCTTGACGGTCGGCATTCCGAGGTAGAGCACGGGCCGGTTGTTCGCGACCGCCCAGTAGATCGCGTCGGCGGCCAGCTCCGGCTGGTAGATGGGCGGCACGGGCTGGGCCCGGTTGGGCAGCCGGCTGAGGACCCAATCGAACTGGGGGGTGTTCAGCGCCGGCATATGGACAGAATGGACCTGGATCGAGCTGCCGTTGTGGATGAGCTCGGTGCGCAAGGAGTCGGTGAACCCCTCGATGGCATGCTTCGACGCGCAGTAGGCGGCCTGAAGCGGGATGCCGCGGAAGGCGAGGGCCGAGCCGACCTGTACGATGTGGCCGCGATCGCGCGGCTTCATACGCTTCAGGGCGGACAGCGTGCCATGGACGTAACCCAGGTAGTTCACCTCGGTGACGCGCCTGAACTCCTCGGGTGAGACCTGGTCGACTTCGGCGAAGACCGACGTCATGGCGTTGTTGATCCAGATATCGATGGGTCCGAACTGCTCTTCGGTCCGGGCGGCCGCCTCCTCCACCGCGCCTGCGTCGGCCACGTCCGTAGGGATGGCCAGCGCCTCGCCGCCTGCAGCCTCCACCTCCCGGGCCGCGGCCTCGAGGCGCTCCGCACCGCGGGCCAGAAGTGCGATCCGCGCGCCATCCTGTGCGAATCGTCGGACCGTGGCCCGTCCCACTCCAGCCGACGCGCCGGTCACCACGACGACCTTCGGGTCCCGATCGCTCGCGATGTTGTGACCTTTGCTGCCGTTGCCGCCATTGTTCTTGTTCATATCGGTATCACCATCCCTGGCGTTGCGATCGTTCATTTCTGGATCAAGGAGAGTCCGGTCTGACGATCCATCGTGCGCACCAGCTCGGCGTCGAACGCAGTGAGGAACAGCTCGAGGGTGGGCCGAACATGGCCGCTGAGGAGATGGCCCGCGACCGTCGAGCCGTCCCGCCGCCCGAGCACGCAATGGGCGTGGACAACCGGCTCGCCATCGTGGACCCCGACGTCGCCCGTGAGGGATGCGACCTCGACCTGCTCGGTCACCGGGATTTCAAGGTATTCCTTGCTGTCCAGGTCGAAATAGGCCAGGACGGCCTCGCTGAACGCGCCGATGGCGTTGAAGTGGGCAGCGCGGATCCCGGCCCGTCTGACGTGGGCCCGGAGGGTGGCGATGACCTCATCGCCAGCGTCGAAAATCAGCGCTGAACAGATCCCCCGTGTCTCTCGCCCAAGCTCGCGGATGTGCATGGCCCCCTCGCGTAACGATCCCGACGGACTGGGTGGGGCGCAGGAACCGTTCCCGAGGTCCGATCAGCCTGGCCGTGGGGCGCGGCGGGCAGAGCGAAGCGCCATGTAGGCGGCGATGCCGCCCGCCGCGATCCCGGCGACCAGGGCGGCAGAAGGGCCGGGGAGAGCGGGTCGCTCCTCCGGCGCCCGCTCTCCGCGCTCGGCACCGATCAGCTCGCCTTCGAAGGTCGTTCCGTCCGCCAGGATCAGCAACCCCTCCCGAACGGTCATCGTTGGGCCTCCCCGTCGATGACCACCGGCTCGCCCCACGAGACGGTGT